>NZ_NAHZ01000027.1:0-142091 GCF_002196785.1 Desulfosporosinus sp. FKA
TAGTCTTGTCCCATATCATTATTGTATCAGTTGTTCAATTATACTACAACGGATTATTTAGAAACGAAACGGGAGCCGCCTTCATCCCACGATTGAAACCGTGGGCTTTTGGCTACGTTTCTGTAATGCCGGTAAATAAACTATTTTAGATTTGCTTGTTGTAAAGTGAACTCGTTCAGCTAAAGCTGAACATCGGGACTTCAGATGGGGACCCACCCCCACTTAAGAAGTGAGGGTCTTAAAAACTGGATAAAACCTGCAATAGCAATTTGCTCAAGCATTTAAAAATAAGGTAAGAAAAGGGGCCCAAAAGGCGTTAAAGCGTCCTTATGGGCTTATTTTTTTTGCATATTATTTCCTGAAGGCTGTTTTGAACAAGCCCCAATATTCAGTTTTAGCCGAACGAGTTCATAAGCAAAAACTTCTTGTCGAAGGTTAATGTTATACTAAAATAAGAACATTAAAAGGCAAACGATTGTAAAGAAAAGCATAATTAGAGTCAAATGAGTCAAAAGACTAAATAGTGAGAGGAGTTACCTTAATTGTTATCTCGCAGAAAACTTTTTATCATTCCTTTGGTTATCCTCATTTTGATGGTTTTTTCCGGGTGTAGTCCTGCGGCAACAAAGCCAAATTCTTCAGACATTCCAACAAAACAAGGCAGCTTGTTACAAGTTCATTTTCTTAATGTCGGCCAGGCAGACAGTATTTTAGTGATGGTACCTAACGGTCAGACAATTCTAATTGATGGGGGAAATGTTGAGGATGGACCTGGGGTTATCAGTTATCTGAAATCCCAGGGAGTCAAACAACTTACTGCAATTGTTGCCACGCATCCCCATGAAGATCATATTGGCGGACTGGCCGCTGTCATTCGCAGTTTTCCGCCCCAACAAGTTTATCTAAGCAATGGAACGGCAAACACTCAAGCTTTTAGAGATTTTATGACCGCCGTCAATGACAGCGGGGCCAAGAAAATTAGAGCTAAGGCGAATACTCAGCTTGATGTTTCCGGGATTACAGGTTTATTTCTGGCACCAAATAGTGAACATTATGAAGATCTTAACAACTATAGTGCTGTCTTAAGGCTAACATATGGTAAGGTTTCCTTCCTGTTCACAGGAGATGCTGAATCTATTTCCGAGGCGGAAATGTTAAAAAGCGGGAAAGATTTAAGGGCAACAGTGCTCAAAGTTGGACACCATGGCAGCAGCAGTTCAACTTCCAAAGCTTTTCTAAAAGCAGTTTCTCCGCAATATGCTGTTATATCTGTGGGGGTTAATAACGATTATGGTCATCCCGCTCAGACGACGTTAAAAAAATTAGCGGGTGCCGGGGTTCAAGTGTATCGCACAGATCAAGATGGAACAATCATAGCAACAACCAATGGAGACACCATAAAATTTACTAAAACAGGAGAAACCATTCCATCCAATGCCCCGCCTCTTAAAGCTGTAGATTAGAAAAATGAGTCAGAACTATTAAGGAAAGCTTAAATTGTTGAGGGAGGATCATATTATGGCCATGATCATTGATCGTTTTGAGGGTGATTTTGCAGTCGTTGAAGTTGATGGACGATCTATGGAAAATATCCCTAAATCCGATATTCCTGCGGGGGCTAGAGAAGGCGATGTACTTCGACCTGTTAACGGCAAGTATGAAATTGATAGTGAGGAAACAAAACGGCTTAGGGACGAGACTGCCAAACTCACCCAAGATTTGTGGTGATATACCCTATTAAGCTGTAATTATTTTTGGAGATACCTGCAGGAGTTGTCATAAAACAGTAGAAGTAGTGATATATATAGTCTTGCGTGCTTTTGTAATGGTCTTATGTTAAGCGGCCAATCATGATGATTAGAGAAATGGGAGGGAACATATATGAATAGCCAAAAAACATTGGAAAACTTGATGAGCGCTTTTGCCGGAGAATCTCAAGCCAATCGGAAATATCTCGCTTATGCCAAAAAAGCGGAGTCTGAAGGGAAAAAGAATGCTGCGAAACTTTTTAAGGCTGCGTCAGATGCAGAAACCATTCATGCTTTAAAACATTTTGAGGTCGCCGAAAAGATTAAGTCGACAACGGAAAACTTAAATGATGCGGTTAATGGTGAAAACTACGAATATCAAACCATGTATCCGGAATTTTTGAAAGTTGCTCAAGAAGAGGGTAACCAAGCTGCCATAAGAACATTTTCCTATGCTCTTAAAGCTGAAGAAGCCCATGCTAAACTTTATCAAGAAGCCTTAGATAACTTGGAGCAGGAGGAAGAAGTATTTTATTATCTCTGCCCCGTTTGTGGAAACATTGAGAAATTTGTTCCGGAAAAATGTCCGATCTGTGGGGTTCCGGGATCTAAATTTATTAAGTATTAGAATATCCTTTAGAAAGCGAGAGCTGCTGCCTAATGAACCGAATAGGTTTGTTTTGCAGCAGCTTTTGCTGCTTCAGGTCAATGTTGTGAATTTAAGGTGGTTAAGATTATGCTAGATCTCCTCATTGAGAAGGGTAACGTCTTAATAAACGGTCGTTTTGAAAAATTCGATATCGGTATCATCAATGGGAAAATCGTAAGTTTAGAGAAGAACAGTTCTGATCAGAAAGCATTTAACCGTTGGAATGCTGCCGGTAAAAAAATAGTTCCCGGCTTTATCGATGTCCATACTCACGGAGGAAATGGAGTTGATATTAACAATGCAACGACGAAAGATCTACTTCGGCTCAGTCGCTATTTTGCCGCTCAAGGAACAACCGGATGGCTTGCCTCGATCATCACCGATACATATGAAAGGACCGTCCAGTGTATAGAACAGATTTGTCGGGCTAAAGCGGAGATAAAGGACGGGGCCCAAATACTTGGCATTCATTTGGAGGGTCCCTTTCTCAGCGAGGCTTATAAAGGAGCAATGAATAGGCGTTGGCTGCGAAAAGCCGATAACTCCTTGTTTGAAACCTATCAGAAGTCAGCGGCAGGTTTGATTAACTATATTACGATTTCCCCCGAAGTGGAGGGAGCGCCCGAGTTGGTTAAAGAACTATCGGCGAAAGGGGTTATTGTCTCAATTGGTCATTCGGGGGCTGATTATGAGACTGCCTTAACGTGTATTCGCAATGGAGCGAGGAGCGCGACTCACACCTTTAATGCTATGAGATTATTGGATCATCATGCTCCCGGAATTTGCGGAGCTGTTCTAGAGACGGATATTTTTTGCGAGGCTATTTGTGATGGAAAACATCTTCATCCGGGAATAATAAGACTGCTTCTCAAAACAAAGGGTCTCAACAGAATTGTGGCCATCACAGACAGTATCATGGCAGCCGGATTGCCTGATGGATTTTATAATCTTGGAGTCAGCAGAGTACAGGTCAGCGACGGGGATGCCAAACTTATTAGCGACGGCACGCGAGCGGGAAGCACTCTTACCACGTCTATTGCTTTAAGAAATCTGATGACTTATACCGGTCGAAAATTAGAAGAGGTTATTTTGCTGCTGACAGCAAATCCTGCATCAATGTTGAATCTGGGACAGCATAAGGGCTCTATTCAGATAGGCAAAGATGCCGATCTCGTCATACTTGATGAGCTGCTCAGAGTTGAGATGACAATAGTCGGCGGCAACGTAGTTTATCTCAATTCGAAGCCATAGCAATGATCTCATTTAATACAGGATAAAGCGTCCTCGCTACACTATCCAGTGGAGTGGGGACGCTTTATTTTTGACAGAGTTTTATAAACCTTTATCGCTGCCCATTATGAATATGAACAAAAGTCACTATAGGTTACTTTACTCGAAGATTTGTTGCCAACAGAGTACTCTTTAATCTTTTCTACAAAAGGACGGAAACGAATTTTCTATTGTTTTAACCGACTCCGTTAGCTGTTACCGGATGATAATCCCAGCTTCCGTCATAGCCGTTGGGGAAGTATCGATAGGCCGCCGCTTCTTTATTGTCGCCGGTTAAGCGAACCGCGCAGGCCGAGCCGTCGGATAATTGACACACAACTGAGACGCCGGTTTTCGGGGTTGCTCCCAGATCACTGATGGATTTTTCATCCTCAATAATAAGAATATGTGCCATAAAACCACCTCAACTCATATTGTAGCATGCCCTCAAGGTCAACAATGTAATAGAGTTGTAAATTCGGTAGTTATAAGGTCAGGCGGCTGCGTAAAAAGGAGTGCCCCCAAAGCAACTCGAAGACCCGATTTGCTTTGGGGGCACTCCTTTAATTATTTCATAGCATTAAAAAATAACATCATAAATACTATTTGATTAGGCCCTGAGATTTAAGCCATTCACTTGCCACATCTTCTCAATAAATGAGCAGCTTGTTTTTGACTTAAGAAATAATCTTGGGCAAAGAAATTATTTCTTCTGTTTTTTATATTCGCTTATTAGATTATATTTTAATTGCGTCTCTTGCAGCTTCCTCTGCATAGCAAGCCTTTCTTCTTGATCAGGGCAGCTTGACATCTGTTCCCTTAGTTTTTCCATATCCTTTAACAACTGTACCTCTTCGGGAACAAATCCGGCATTCTTTAAAAGCATATATCCGGCACGGATTCCTGCGGGAAGACTTGCCCAGTAGTCGAGGTTAATAGGCTTACCCTGGGAAGGGAGGTTATCAAATTCACCGTTTCTAAGGGCCTCTTGAATCCTGTCTTCTGCAATTTTATCGAAAATGTTTGACATCGAAGGACAGCTCCTTAATCCAAACTATAGATTTCATAATCTTATTATATAAGGTTTAGAGAGCTTTTTTAACTTAAATTTGCAATAAAACGACTAACTTGATGATCTGAGATTTCTCCTGACTGACAAGCCGGAAGAATTGAGAAAACTAATTTTCAAAACGAGCAGAATAGGGGGCCACAAATTAACAGAGGATACAACCTAGAGGCATTATTAATGTTGACAACTCATTCTATTGTTATCAAACTATCATGTATAACAGGAACATAAGAAATAATAAGGAGGTCCCAGATAATGTATTTAGATCAACCTTTAGAAAACAGTAAGTTAGCCTTAAAAAATAGATTAATAATGCCGCCAATGGCTACTGCGAAATCTGGAATAGATGGGGGCATCACCCAGGATATTTTGAACTATTATGAGGAAAAAACTAAGGGCGGTTATCTTTCTCTGGTAATCATTGAACATAGTTATGTCACTCTTGCTGGAAAAGCCAGTAAAAATCAACTTTCCGTCGCTGAGGATTCTCTTATAGACGGCCTGAAAAAGCTGTCCGACCTTATCCATAACAATGGAACAAAAACAGTGATGCAAATTAACCATGCCGGAAGCGCCGCCAGCAAAGAAGTGATCAATATGGATCCCCTTGGTCCTTCGGCTGTGATTAATCCTTCCAAGGAAAATGCAGCAGTGCCAATAGCACTCGATAGAGATGGAATTAAAAAAATTGTAGATAATTTCCAAAAAGCTTCCATACGGGTAAAGGAGGCGGGATTTGATGGTGTGGAGATTCATTCTGCCCATGGCTACCTCCTCAACCAATTCCTATCCCCCCTGACAAATAAAAGAACTGATGAGTACGGTGGGGATATTACAGGAAGAATCAAAATTCATCTGGAAATCATCAAGGCGATTCGCGAGGCGGTCGGTGACTTTCCGATTCTTCTGCGTATGGGTGCAACGGATTACAGAGAAGATGGCCTTACTATTGAAGATAGTCAAAAAGCCGCATCAGCTTTTGCTCAGGCCGGGGTCGACATTTTAGATATCTCGGGGGGAATGTGCCGATATACCCTTCCAGGCGTTCAAGAGCCGGGATATTTTGCTCCCTATTCTGCGGCTATTAAAGCAGCAGTGTCAATTCCTGTAATAGTTACCGGCGGGATTACGAAAGCCGAAGACGCTGAGGAGATTCTTAGGAACAAAAAGGCCGATTTAGTAGGTGTTGGCAGGGCCATTTACAAAGATTCCAATTGGGCTAAAAATGCTATGGAAAGTTTCAAGTAAGTGTCCAGCTCATAACAAATGCTATCGCGCTGAAGGATGGACTCTACTCTCGCGTTTAATAAATTAACAGCTAGAGACTTAATTGCTCTGGCTGTTTTACTTCTTTATACGTTTTTGTTTACAAAGATTTAAGATCTAAGGCAAGCTTTTGTGATAACAATCACAGTCACAAAGGAGTTAAGGGCTTATACTTAACATTGAAGTAAAAGAAATCAAAGGAAGTGTGAACTTTGGGCTATAGGTTTACCGCCGCGGCGTTTAATCAGCTTCTTGAGAGTCTGAGGGAAAAGTATCGGGTCTATGCGCCGACTTTATTAAAAGGCAAAGGCAAGTTTTCCGATACCGATTTGGTCGGGTATGCTGAAATCTCAAAAATTGAAGACGTTGTCTTTAACCAAAAATCCTATTTTTCTCCTAAAGAAACCTTTTATCCTGTTACTCAGAGACTCTTTTATTTTAACGAAAATGGGTTTAGTGAAGCTGTTGTTGATGAAAAAGGTATGATTGTTTTCCTGCGTGCTTGTGACATACAGGCGGTAGAACGTCTGGATAAAATAATGTTAGAAAACGGTCCCTCTGCGGATTATTACTATGAGAGACTGAGAAATAAACTAAAGCTGATTGTTATGGATTGTCAGGAGAGCTTTGACAGTTGTTTTTGCGTTAGTATGGGAACTAATAAGACTGAGAACTACAGCGCATCTGTGCGCTTGGAGAACGGTGTTTATCTAAGTGATGTTCAAGAAGATATTGAAGGATTGTTCGCCTTCCATGGTGAGACGATTGAGGTGTCTCCTAAGTTTGTTGAGAGTAATAAGCAATCAGTTAAGGTTCCGGAAAATCTGGCCCTTGAATCAGTGGCTGCAAACCCTATCTGGGAGGAGTATGGTTCACGCTGTATTGCCTGCGGACGCTGTACTGTCGTTTGTCCCAGCTGTAGTTGTTATACAATGCAGGATATTTTCTATGACGATAACCCTAAGTGCGGAGAGAGACGTCGGGTTTGGGCCAGCTGCCAGATCGATGGTTTTACAGATATGGCCGGGGGGCACAGCTTTCGCCGTAATAATGGAGAGCGGATGCGTTTCAAGGTTATGCACAAAATAAAAGACTTTAAACAGAGATTTGGAGTTCATATGTGTGTCGGATGCGGACGTTGTGACAATGCCTGTCCCGAATATATCTCCTTGGCTCACTGCATCGACCGCCTGGGCAAAGAGGAGGCAGAAAACCGTGGCTAAAAACAGCTATTTACCCTTTAAGGCTAAAATTCTCGCTAAATATCAACAGACTGAACTGGATTGGACCTACCGTTTAGAGTGCCAGATACAACCTATTGCCGGTCAATTTATGGAAGTCTCCCTTCCCGGAGTCGGGGAATGTCCGATTTCCATCAGTGACTTTGGGGATGGCTATATCGAAATGACCATTCGCAGGGTTGGCCAGGTGACAGGGGGTATTGATAAGCTAGTTCCGGGAGATTATCTTTTCCTGCGAGGCCCTTATGGGAATGGGTTTCCTCTGGAGTCCTTTTACAATAAACATTTGATTATCGCCGCAGGTGGAACAGGACTTGCTCCTGTCAAAAGTGTCATTAATTACTTCTATGCTCGTCCGGAGCTTTTGCAGCGGTGCGATATTTTAACCGGATTTAAAACCCCTAACGATGTTTTGTTTAAACGTGACTTAGATAAATGGGCCCAAACGTTCAGAGTTGAAGTTACCGTTGATAAACTTGATGAGTCTGGAAACCTCGAAGTAATCGCCAATTCTTGCAGCCGCAGAACAGGTCTTATTACTGCTTTGATTCCGGATGTAGAGATACCCTCCCTGGAAGATGTGCGGGTTATCATCGTTGGACCGCCGGTCATGATGAAGTTTACTGCTCAAGAATTCCTGTGCAGAGGCTTAGCCAAAGAGAACATCTGGGTCTCTTTTGAACGTAAAATGTCATGCGGCCTTGGCAAATGCGGTCATTGCAAGATTGACGAAACGTATGTATGTTTGGAAGGTCCGGTATTTAATTTTTCTCAAGCGCAAACTCTCTTGGATTAGTTGGAGGGATTTAGGATGACAATTAATACAAAAAAAGTTATGAAAAATGCCTGGCGAATTACGAAAGACAGAAATCTTACCTGTCTGCGTCTCAGGGTACCCGGAGGTCATTTGCCGGTAAAGCTGCTTCCGCTGATCCAGGAAATAGCTGAACGTTTCGGCAATGGCGATGTTCATATCACGACAAGACAAGGCTTGGAAATTCCTGCTATTCCTTTTGAGTATATGAAGGAAATTAATGCTCTCCTCGAGCCATTCCTTGAGGAACTGGAAGTCAATATCGGAGTACTCCTCGAGCAACCTGCTCAGGGTTATCCTGCGGCTGGGACACGAAATGTAGTAGCTTGTATCGGCAATAAAGTTTGTACTAATGCTGTGTTTGATACGACGGCTTTAGCTAAAGATATCGAGAAAATTATTTACCCTAATAATCCCCACGTTAAAATTGCAGTCACCGGCTGCCCCAATGACTGCGTAAAAGTTCATATGCATGATATCGGCATTATTGGACAGGTTGAACCTCTTTACGATGCTCAGCGCTGCATCAACTGCCAAGCCTGTGTTAAAAATTGTGCCAAGGTTTCTACCGGGGCTCTTTCCATAGTCAACTATAAAGTGAAACGAGATGCTTCCCGCTGTATAGGCTGCGGCGAGTGTGTTTTGAAATGTCCGACAGGTGCCTGGACTCGGGGCGGACAATATTATCGAGTTGTGGTTATGGGCAGAACCGGGAAAAAGAATCCTCGTTTAGCTGCTCCATTCCTGGAATGGGCAGAACGAGAAGCAGTCCTGCGGCTGTGTAATAACCTTTATGATTATATTGATAAGCACATTGACCGTTCTCTTCCTAAAGAACATGTTGGTTATATCCTGGATCGCACAGGCTATCCTGTCTTTAGAGAGGAGATGCTTAAGGGAGTTGAATTGGGCCCGAAAGCAAAAACAGCCAATTATTTGGATTTTGCGGGGTACTCCTATGATAAAAAATGCATTTTTGATTGATCCAATTAATGTTCAGCCAAAGCTGAACGAGTTCACTTGGAAACAATTAGTACACTAGATTCTTTACTTTTTCAGCCAACGTCAGGGAGGAGGTTAAACCGGGCGATTCTATGCCGATGAGGTTAATTAACCCTTCAAAACCGCGTTCGGTTTCATGACAGACAATGAAATCACGAACGGGATCACCCGGGGCCTGAATTTTTGGGCGTATGCCAGCCATATCAGGCAAGAAATCCTCAGAGTCTAAAAATGGCATATACGTTGTGACCGCATTAAAAAATTCCTGGCCATGTGCTTCGTCGACATCATAATCCAGCGTTTCGGTGTAGATAGCATTGGGACCGAACCTCATGCGACCATCCAAGGATTTGGTCGCATGTATGCCTAAACCCTTCAGTGCCTTGAGGGGAGGTGGATAAATAAGATGTGACACTAGTGCGGATTTGGAGTTCGGAACACTAAAATATTCTCCTTTGCAGGGATAGATGCGGTAATTGCTGTTATCAATGTCAATCCCCAGGAAGGAAGGGATTTGATCTGAGCTTAAGCCTGCACAGTTGATGAGCCACTGACAGCGCAGCGCTTCGAGTTGGTCTGCCGGATTGCGGTAAGTCACCTCAAAGCCATTATCTATGTGTTCAACACCTTGGACGTTATGCTGATAGGCTATGACGGCTCCTTGTTCAAGAGCTAACCATTCAAGTCTTAACATCAACTGGTGAGAGTCAACGATCCCGGTAGAAGGGGATAAGACGGCGGCGACCGCGCGAATGTTGGGCTCTAATCGGGCGATCTGATCGTTGTCGATAAGTTCCAGATCATTAACTCCGTTTTTTTGCCCCTGTTCCAGGAGGGAGTCCAGTACTGGGATTTCCTGTTCACTTCGGGCAATAATTAATTTTCCGATTCGTTGATGAGGGATATTCCAAGCCCGGCAAAAGTGGTAAAGGCGTTGGTTGCCCTCAACACATAAGTTTGCCTTGAGACTTCCTGTTGGATAATAAATACCGGCATGGATGACTTCGCTGTTGCGGCTGGAGGTTTCCTGCCCAAATTTGCTATGCCGCTCAAGCAAGACCAGAGAACGATCTTTGAATTGCTTTGATAGTTCCGCAGCGACGGCTAAACCGACAACTCCCGCTCCGATAACAACAATCTCTACCTGCTCCATAGCTACCATCCCTTTTTGTCAATTGTGAACATAAATTTTCCAAGGTATTATTAGTCTTACTATATAATTATAAGCGTTATGTCTTGGTATTTGTCAACATTGCCAAACTGTGCTTGATCTTATTTTTAGAGAGTGAACTGAGAACCGCCCTCACTGGGAGAAGTGGGCGTCTTACAATTGGATTAAAGTAAAGTAAAGCCCGAGAACTTCCAGCAATTAGGATTTTCTCGGGCTATTTGTACTAGCAGAAAGTATAATCAAACTAACCTGCCGCTGCCGCCAGAGGCTGGCAAAAGCGCTTAATATCTGTTATCGAAAATCCGCGTGGATTTCTTCTCACTTCGGGGAAGTTCACCAATAGCGACAGCCTTTGGCACAATTGTGATTCCGATTTTTGCTTTACAATGTTGCTTGACGTTCTGTTCAATGACTCGTTTATCTGCTTCATTCTCCGTTTCAAAGAACACCGTCATAATATCTTTCCCATTCAAATGGTCAATAATTACCTGATATTCACTGCTTGCTCCCTCAACTTCTCGCAGCATTTCATCAATTTGCGCCGGAAAAATATTTGTGCCTTTAACTTTAACCATATCGTCGGTTCGGCCGATCAGGGTATCGATCCTTGGATATTTCAAACCACAAGCACATTCTCCCGGTATGAACCGCGTCAGATCGTGTGTGCGATAGCGAATGAGCGGGGCGCCTTCTTTTCGGAGAGTTGTAATAACCAACTCGCCGATCTCCCCAAAGGGAACCGGTTCTCCGGTATTATGATTAATAATCTCAAAATAGAAATAGTCATCCCAATAATGCATGCCGCATTCTTGATCACAGCTCATAGCGATGCCGGGCCCGTAGATTTCAGTTAAACCATAGACATCATAGAGCTGAACTCCGAGTTCATTGGCTATGCGGCGGCGCATTTTTTCTCCCCAACGCTCTGAACCAATAATGCCCTTAGTAAGATGAATTTTATCTTTGACTTTGCGTTTGGTGATTTCTTCCGCTAAAAGTAAGGCATAGGAAGACGTCGCACATAAAACTGTACTTTTTAAATCTTTCATCATCTGAATTTGCTTGTCCGTATTCCCAGGTCCCATAGGAATAACCATAGCACCTAACAGTTCTGCACCGGTCTGAAAACCTATTCCTGCAGTCCATAAACCATAACCGGGCGTGATATGGACTCGGTCTAAATTGGTTAACCCGGCAGTTTCATAACAGCGTTTGAACATTTCTGCCCAATCAGCAACATCCTTTTTAGTATAGGGAATGATTACCGGAGTACCCGTCGTGCCGGAAGAGGAGTGAATACGAACAATTTCGCTGTCTGGAACTGCCTGAAGTCCTAAGGGATAAGCCTCTCTTAAATCGCCTTTGTCAGTAAAAGGAAGCTTTTCAAAATCCTCTTGGCTCTGAATAGCCGTTACATCGATGTCTGCAAATCTTTTCTTATAAAACCCATCGACTTGGGAAAGTTTGACAAGCATTTTTTTGATAGCGTCAAATTGGGTCTGATTCATCATTTTAAATTACTCCTTTATGGCGGTTTTAGCGCCTGCACGCAATGCTTTTAGATTCATCGCAATAAATTGCTGTGGTAATTTATGCTCAATGGTCCGCTCTATTTCTGCCAAAGAAATATCGAATACACCGGCAGCTGCCGCCGCTCCCAGCAGGGCGATATTTAAAACTCTAGTGCTGCCGCAGGCAGCGAAGATTGGCTCAACATCAATAATGATCAGACGTTTGACATGACTTTTCAGGTAGTCAAGCATTTCTGTTCCTTCATAATTCGTTTTGGCAAGAGAGTCTGTAACCGGCTTGATATCTTTTTGGCTGACAATGACAATTCCTTCTTCTTTTAAATAAGGCAAGCTTCTCACCGCTTCGGCAGGTTCAAAGCCAATAATAACATCGGCGGACCTGAGGGGAACCAAGGGAGAATGAATCTCTTCACCAATTCGGACATGGCTGACGACACAGCCGCCGCGCTGTGCCATACCAATAGTTTCCGCTGTGCGGACGTTTTTACCCTTGCCCATGGCCGTTTGGGCAATGAGTTTCGATGCAAGTACCGTACCTTGACCGCCGACCCCCGCTAAAATGCAATTAATCATTTAGTTTGCACCTCCGATTGCCTTAAATGGACAGACTTGTGCACATATTGAACAGCCATAACATAAGGAAGCATCAATTCGAACTTTGTTATTATCTTTAACAATGGCCGGACATCCCAATTCCTTAATACATAGTTTACAACCTGTACATTTCTCGCTGTCAACGGAAAAGACAGGTGCCGGGTCGGCAACAGCAATGCAGGGAGATTTAAAGATAACAGCGGATATCCCCTTGTTGGCGGCTGCTTCTTTGACGGCTGCGCTAGAGTCTTGGAGGTTAAAAGGATTCATCGTTGTGATATGCTTAACGCCAAGTGCTTTCAGCACTTCGCTGATCTTGATTTTTTCGGAAATGTTTCCCATCATAGTTTTGCCTGTTCCCGGATGTGGTTGGTGACCGGTCATAGCAGTTGTTGAGTTGTCTAAGATAATAAGAACAATATCTGTCTCATTGTAAACGGCATTGATGACACCGGGTATACCCGTGTGGAAAAAGGTAGAGTCTCCAATAAAAGCAAAATTGACCGCATCGGGTTCTGCTCGATGAAGGCCTTGGGCTATGGTAATTCCGGCGCCCATGCAAAGGCACGTATCAACCATGTCCAAGGGCTTGGCGTTTCCTAACGTATAGCAGCCGATGTCACCGGAGAAAACGGCCTTTCGCCCTTTCATCGCTTGTTTTACGGCATAGAAAGAAGCTCTGTGCGGACAACCTGCACATAAAACAGGCGGCCTGACGGGAAGAGCCGGCATATCCTCAGAGGGTTTTACAGGATGAATTGGGATTCGCAAAAATTCAGAAACGGCCTTACTGACTGACTCGACTGAATTTTCCCCGGCGTTTTGGATATGCTTTGTCAGCTTGCCCATAATTCTCACAGGTAAATGATGCTTTCCACATAAATAAACCAATTCTTTTTCAATAACAGGATCTAATTCTTCGATTACGAGAACTTCATCAAGGCCTGTCAGGAATTCGAGAGCCAATTTCTCCGGGAAAGGATGCGGTGTAGCCACGCGGAAGATTTTGCATTCTCCCTTTAGGTTTGATAATGCCTCGCAAGTATAGGCATAACTGATTCCTCCGGAAGCAATCCCCTTTTTACCGCTTCCCTGTAGGGAATTATAGCGATAAGACGAAAAATCTTCACTAAGCACAGGCTGTTGTGCTTCCATTTTCAAATGATTGAGGTAAGAAAGCCGGGGGAAAATTGCCCACTTGGGGTCTTTAATGAAGCCCTCGGCTTTAACTTCAAAGCGTTTTTCTTCAAGATCGACTGTGGCATAACCATGGCATACTCTGGTAGTTGGACGGAATAACACGGGAGTATTATATTTCTCCGAGTATTCAAAAGCATCACCGATCATCAGATAGGCTTCTTCGGGAGAAGAGGGGTCAAAGACAGGTAATTTGGCAAAGATGCCAAAATGCCTGGTGTCCTGTTCCGTTTGTGAAGAGATCGGGCCGGGGTCATCGGCGACGACGATAACCATGCCTCCTTTGACGCCAAGGTAGGCCAGACTCATTAAGGGATCTGAAGCTACATTTAGTCCAACCTGTTTCATGGTTACCATGGTTCGGAACCCGGCGAAGGCAGCGCCAGAGGCAACTTCCAAGGCCGATTTTTCGTTGACAGACCACTCAACATAGATGCCGGGATTCCTCTTAGCAACTGTTTCCAGGATTTCAGTTGAAGGTGTACCTGGATATCCTGTAACGACTCCGACTCCGGAGCGAATTGCACCCAGAGCGATAGCCTGATTGCCCATTAATAACTCTAATGCCATAGTCTTACCTCCCTGATATGATTTTTAAAATAAAGGTTTCCTAAAAGCAAAAAAGCCATATCACCCACATAAATATGGGGCGATATAGCTCGCGGTGCCACCCAATTCAGAAACCGGCACTTTCTCAGAAAGTTGGTTTCTCTTCAAAAGGTACGCAACGCAGGTGTCAAACCTTAGTATTAATACCCTTCCCTTATAACGCAGGGACAACGGCGCGGGCTAGTTAAGCATTGCTCTTTTACCCTGCTCCTCCCAGAACCATTCGCTGATTTCCATTGCACCGGACCTTTCACCAATCGCCGGCTCGCTTCTCAATATTCATCAGTTACTTTTTCTGATCATAGGATTTAATTTAAAATTTACTTAATTTTAGTTGGAATAAGTTCCTTTGTCAATAGGCACCTGGTAAGCTCTCTCGTGCAGATGCGGCGAAATGCTAAAATAGCTGCAGGTATTTGCGGCAAAGCTATTTACTTATTATGGAATATTTTCCTACTAATACAACTAATATTTACTTAAACGCAATTATATGATACAATAAGCCAACATCAGGGTGACAACTTCGCTAAACCTCCTTTGTTATCATTTAAAGTGGGGTGAGTTTCATAGTAAACTTAAGAATCAAATGTTTAAATTTTTTGACAAAGATTAGGGGTGATCTTAAATCTAACAAGAAAAATTTACTTAAAACTATTTTACCTTTAACGTTAACAGCACTTTTTGCTGTTGTGATTATTATTTTAATCACAAGAAAATCCGTATGCATTATTATTAATGGCAATTCGAAAAGTGTCATTACCTATAAATCTAATGTAAGTCAAGTGTTATTTAGCGAAGGTGTTAAAATATCTCCTTATGATAAAGTTACTCCAGCGCTGGATTCGAAAGTAACTAATCATTCGACCATAACTGTAAAACATGCCGTCGCTGTAAATTTAACCCTTGAAGGGAAAGAAACTACAAAATACTCTCCTGAGGATAATGTCAAAGACTTCTTAACCTCTCAAGGAATCGTTGTAGGTTCGGAAGATAAAGTTACCCCTGAAAAAGAAGCTAAATTGTACAATGGGATAAAGATTGATGTGGTTAGAGTTGAGCATAAGACTCTTTCTTCCCTGGATACGGTTGCCTATAATACTATTAGAAGGCCTGACAGCAGTTTGCCTAATACCTATGAACAAACGGTGCAAGAAGGACAAAATGGAGAAAAACAAACTATTTTTGATACAATCTATGAAAACGGTAAAGAGATTTCAAAGAAAATTATAGATGAGCATTTCACGAAAAAGCCCGTTGATAAAATTGTAGTTGTCGGCACCTTTCCATTAATGCCTGTATCTAGAGGCGGACAACAAATTGATTATAAAAAAGTTATTCAAGTTAAGTCGACAGCCTATTATGCTGTTCATGGTGTTGGCAGTACTTACACTAGTTCTGGACGAATGGCAGTGAGAAATCCGGACGGATACAGCACGATTGCCGTAGACCCCAGCGTTATACCTTATGGGACTAAAGTTTTTGTCGAAGGTTATGGCTTTGCCGTTGCCGCTGATACCGGTACGGCAATTCGAGGAAATTGGATTGATGTTTTCTTTGATACATCTGCGGAAGCTCGCAGATGGGCTGTTAAATATGTAAAAGTATATATTCTTTAAATCATCCCATAGCGGGTATAATCGAAATGGTTCTAATAAGTACGGATTATGAAAACTCTAGCAGGAAGCTAGAGTTTTTTTGGCTTTAAAGCATGTTTGGAAAACAATAAGAGGTAGCGGTAAAGATAATGCAGAAAGGCTAGTACATCAATATCCATATATGGTAAAATATGTAAATGATACAGAAGCTTTGTTTATGGACGCTTCATAGGTCTAAAGCGATTGATGTTACACAATTCGCGAGAGGAGTTGTAGGATAAATGACTAGCTTTAGAAAGTACAAATACTTAAAGAAACCTATCAATTGGTCCCTATCGCTAAAAGCCACGATCGTTACAGGGCTGTTGTTTTTATTGATCTTTGGCTTTTTCTTGCCCTTAAGGGCTGGAAAAGCAAACAATCCCACGCAATCTCCTGATTCAACAGCAAAGGAAACCCAGACCCAGACCCAGACTAAAACCAGAACAATCCCCGCTTCTGCGCCCTCAACTCAAACTATTGTTCAATCCGAATCTCAATCGAGATCTTCATTATCGACTATAGTGCCAAGCAGAGAAATAAAGGCCGACTTTTCAAATGTAATATTTGTCGGTGATTCAATAACATACGGATTTAAGAAATCTCACAATACTGTAGTAAAACAGGACCACGTTTATGCCAAAATTGGGGCTCATGTTTATGAAGGGGCTAAACTTTTGGGAGACAACAGCAATATAATCAGGAGTCGATGTAATGGTTCGGTAGATTATGTATTCCTGATGTTTGGAGCAAACGATTTTGGCTATGATATGCGTTCTTACCAAAAATGGTATAAAGAATTAATAGAATCCACAAAAAAGATGTTCCCCGAGTCCAAAATTATTTTGCAATCTGTGATGCCTATGAAGAGTACCCTTGATCAACCGCAAAGGAATTTAGAACCGCAAAAACTGAATAAGATTGTAAAAGCTGTAGCTGCTGAAGAAGATGTAACGTATTTGGATATTTCCAAGAGTATTCCTAATGCGACAAATTTACTTCTTTCAGATGGATTGCACTTTAAATCAGAGTTGTATCCCCTTTGGATTGCGGTGATTAAAAATAATGTTAAACAACTATTATAATTCTCAACCTGGTTAGAGCAATTTTAAAAAGGATCTCCATGCAAACGTAAGGCCGCTGCTATAAAACGATTCAGTCGTTTAGCAGCGGCTTCTTTTGAGTAATCAGGATATCGCTATAGAGCATTGTTTTGCAGAAAGTTTAACCAAGACGTATAAAAAGACGGTTTATAGTGTATGCCATCATTGGCATAGTAACTTTGATTAAAGTTAACTAAAGATGAAGGATTAATAAATCCAACATTTTCATTATTGGCTATCTGGAAGATTGCCGAATTATATTCGTCAATATTAACATTATTTAAAGAGGGATTTCTTTGAGTTGCTTGATTTTGCACAGGAAGAATAGATTGTACATATATTTTGGCATTTGGGCATTCGGCCTTGACTGTATTTATTAAGTCGGTATAGTGCTGAGCAAATTGGGCCTTTGTATATTTTCCCACGTCATTAACTCCACACATAATAAAAACTCTTTGCGGATTCTGTTTTGCCGCCGAATCAACCAACTGTCTAACCTTGTCAGTACCAATTCCAACTTGGGCATAGACCTTGGAATCATCCAACAGTTTGTAGGCAGATAATCCTTTCGTTATTGAATCTCCTAAAAACACATCATTATTAAATATTTTATTGTAATTGCTGTTAGATGAGGTGGAGTATATGGGCTGGTTCTGTGAATAAATTCGGGCAACTTGATTTTTATCTTCCAAAGGCAGCGAACCGGTTTCATGTTCGAGAATGGTATGGGCAATTAAATTAGTAAAAAGCTGATTCGTGCGCATATTATTATTGGCGCTTAATATATTAGGGAAGGAATTATCTGAATTACCAAAGCTTGAGGAATTAGAGTTAAATAGACCGGAAGAGTCTTCAGTATGTAAAAGTTCGTATTGCAAAAATGTTTCAAAGCAATTGAGAAATGCAGGCAGTTCGCTTTTGGTGGAAGATTCTTGATTAAGAGTACTGGATTGAAGTAATGTTGCTAAATCAGGATTAGATATATACATTATTGTTATATCCTCCTTTCTGAACAAAGAACTAGTATCTAACATCGTCATCATCGTCATCTTAGATTATACTGCCCTGAAGAATCGTATAGCTTTTTTGCGATATTTTGCTATAAATATACTATTACGAGACTTCTAAATCAAGATTAGAATTGGAAAATTCACCGTAATAATAATTTAAACATACTGTAATAATTCTGTAATAATTTGCGTCTTGACAAGGTTTTCAGATTAATATAGCCTATACTTATGAGTTTATTCACATATTACCAAGAAATTTGGGTACTTATTTACGAAAACGGGGGATAAAGGGAAATGGTGAAAAAGTTTGGAATTATTTCTTTAATGCTGTTAATTACGGTCATAACCTTAGTTGGATGTGGTTCATCGCAAACAGCAGCGGCTAAAGACCCTTCTGCGGCAGATATAGTTCAGAAAGTCAAACAAACAGTTGATATTTCTAAAATGAGAGTCGCAGATGCTGCAGAATTAAAGAAGTTATATGGCATAAATAGTGACGAACTTTCTGATTTCGCACTTTACACGGCATCTTCTAATATAAAAGCTGATGAATTAGCTATTTTCAAAGTTAAAAATTCTAATGATATTCAAAGTATTAAAGACCAAATTAAGAAACGCATCAATAAGCAAGAAAGGAACTTCGGCGGATATCTTCCTGACGAGACATATCTTGTTCAGCATAATATCGTCAAAGCTAAGGGGGATTTTGTTATCTTAATTATTTCCAAAGACGCTGACAAAATTTCCAGTGCAATCGATCAAGTGCTTAATTAGTGTTTTTAAATCTAATTTAATTTGATTTCGTTTAGGAAGTGGCAATTTGGTTTTTAGTAGTCTGCTTTTTATCTTTAAATTTTTGCCCATTACTCTTCTTTTGTATTATATCGTACCAAAGTCTCTAAGAAATATTGTTTTAATTCTTGCCAGCTTAATATTTTATGCTTGGGGAGAACCTGTCTATATAGTAATTATGCTCTTCGCAATAGTTTTTGATTATACTAATGGGCTGATTATTGAAAAAAATTCTGCGAATATCGTTATAAAAAGATTGGGCTTAATTGCGTCTTTAGTAGTAAATCTTGGCCTGCTAAGTTTTTTTAAGTACTATGGTTTTTTTGTCAGCAACGTTTCGGCCTTATTTCATCTTAATTTAACGATTAAAAGTCTTCCTTTACCTCTGGGAATTTCCTTTTATACATTCCAGTCTATGTCATATATTATCGATGTTTATTTAGGAAAAGTCCCTGCACAAAAGAAGATTTTAGCCTATGCTACATTTGTAACTATGTTTCCTCAACTTGTTGCCGGGCCGATAGTACGGTACATTGATATCTCAAAGCAGATAGACAACAGAAAACAAAACTTAGTTCAATTTTTAGATGGCCTTGAGCTTTTTATTATCGGACTAGCTAAAAAGGTTTTGCTTGCTAATAATATTGGCATCTTATGGACCAGCATCAAGGCAACTCCGCAGGGGGAAATATCTATTCTCACAGCTTGGATAGGAATTATTTCCTTCACCTTTCAAATTTACTTTGATTTTAGCGGCTATTCTGATATGGCTATCGGCCTTGCCAAGATGCTTGGTTTTGAATTAAATATAAACTTTAATTACCCTTATATATCCAGGACTGTCACGGAGTTTTGGCGGAGGTGGCATATATCACTCGGTACATGGTTTAGAGAATATTTGTACATACCTCTTGGGGGAAACAGACAAGGTAAATGGAAACAACTGCGAAATTTGTTTGTTGTTTGGTTTTTAACAGGCTTTTGGCACGGAGCTAACTGGAATTTTATTGTGTGGGGTTTATACTTTGGAAGTTTTGTAGTATTAGAAAAATTCTTCTTATTAAAATGGCTTAACAATAAACCCAGATTTATAGGTCATGTCTATACACTTTTGGTTGTCATTGTAGGCTGGGTATTTTTTGAGTTTGACAGCTTAACTCAAGGGTTAGGGTTTATTAGAACAATGTTTGGGATTGGAGCTAATAAACTGATTGATGGGCATTCATTATACTATCTCTATACTAATGCCATATTGTTTGTTATACTCGCCATTTGTTCCACACCTCTTATGCGTAATTTATTGAATAAATTTAAGAAGACTATGAAAGTAACCGGAACCATTGCTATTCCTATTGCCTATATGCTTATTGTCGTATTATGTACTGCCTACTTAGTTAATGAAAGCTATAATCCATTTTTATATTTCAGATTCTAACTCAACTTTCGCTTGAAAGTTGAGTTAACTATGCGCGATAGTTATGTAATTTTGGAGAAAGAAGAATTATTTTGAAGAATTATAGTTTATCATATAAATATTTTTTGGGAATTTTCATGGGTATATATATCGTCTTACTTGTTTTCTTCAATTTAATATCACCGATTAAAACCTTTTCTGAAACAGAAAATAGGGACCTTGAACAGAAGCCTGTCTTCTCCTTGGAAAATCTCTTTCAAGGACGGTTTACTAAAGAGTATGAGAAGTACATCGAAGACCAATTCGTATTAAGAGATTTGTGGATCGGAATTAAAACTGACTGTGAAAGATTATTCCTTAAAAATGAAAGTAATGGTGTATTCTTAAGTCAACATAACTACTTAATTCAAACATACACTAAACCTAGTACCCGAAGTTTTAAGTCTAAACTTGACACCATTAATCAGATTGCGGCTCAAGCTCCCTTGGCAAACAAGTATTTAATGATGGTTCCGACGACTGCAGAGATATTAAAGGATTATCTTCCGGCATATGCTCCAACGGACAGTGAAGCGGCGGCTCTTAAGCAAACGAAGCAGTTACTTGATAAAAGTATAAAATTTGTTGATGTATCTGATACCTTGAATTCCAAAAAAAATGAATACATTTTCTACCGAACAGATCATCATTGGACGTCGAAGGGCGCTTATTATGCTTATCAAGAGCTTTCGAAGTATATGGGATTCAAGGCTCATGCTGAAAGCTATTATAATATTAAGGATGTCACTGATGATTTTCTGGGTTCATTGGCATCAAAAAGCGGTTATCAATTTCTAAAACCAGATAGTATTGAACTATACGTTCCTAAAGATGAAAAAAGTTATACAGTGGACTATGTTGATTTGAACAAAGTTACCAATACTATTTATGATATGAAAAGTCTTCAGACAAAAGACAAGTACAACGTATTTTTTGGCGGGAATTACGGTCTAGTAAAAATAACGACCAGTGTACCCGGTGGGAAAAAGCTTTTAATAGTTAAAGATTCCTTTGCTAACTGCTTAATTCCTTTTCTCATGAGTCATTATAGTGAAATCTATATTGTTGATCCAAGGTATTATGAAGATGACATAAGTAAATTAGTTACAACGAATAAGATCAATGATCTGCTCATTTTATATAATGTAAATACATTTTATAATGACTCATCCAATTAAATTAATAGTTTTCAGACAACTATTGGGTATGGGGGTAGGGCTTATGGATATTAAAAAATTAAAACGCTGGCCAATAATACTGGGACTGATAATTTTTGTTGCGGTTGTCACAGGTGTATCAATTTTTGTTTTTGCTGGTTCTAATAAAGCTCAGGCTTCAGGTTCTCTTCAGAGTCCTGCAACAGGCAACAATACTATCCCGGGTTCCTCAAACAAAGAATCAACAGCTCCTACAAATACCGCTGAAAAAAGCTCTCCCAATACTGCTGATGCGCAAGAGACAAAATCGCAGCCTATAACTTCTGCCAATGAGTCTGCGGCACAACAGACCTCGGATTTTAAAGAATTCTTTAAGGATGATGCTTTCCTTGGTGATTCTATAACGGAAGGATTATCATTTTATGATTATTTAGATGACAGCAGAGTTATTGCAGAAATGGGTCTTAGTATTACTAAAGGCATTGACGAGGCTGATAAAGTTATAGCACTTAAGCCTAAGCGTGTCTTTATACTTATCGGTTTAAATGAGGCAGATGACAGAACTTCAAGCAAAGTCCTTGTAGACGACTATACGAAGTTAGTAGAAAAATTGAAAGCCAACCTGCCAAATTCCCAAATTTATGTCACATCAATGCTTCCTGTTTTGGAGAACATTGTTAAAAACCCCCACCTTAACAATGCTCATATTAAAGAATGCAATACCGGACTCCTTGAGATGGCAAATAAAGAAAACGTAAACTATGTTAATTTAAGCTCGATCTTGAATGACAGCAATAAAAACTTGTACGAAGGCGATGGCATTCATTTTAAATCGGATTTCTATCGTATGTGGCTAACCTATCTGGAGAACCTTCTTAAGTAACAGGAGTGTCAGGGGGACGGTCCTTTTAACACACTTTTGCTATATTTAGAACTGGGCGTAATAGTGGTATTGTATAAATTGTTGTATAATGCAGCATCGTTTTAGTTTGCAACGCAAAGTTGTTGGATTATAAAGTGGTGCTGCTTTTGCTGTGATGTAATCAAGGAGCAAAGCATACTATTCTTGGCTCCAAATACTTTATCCAATCGTAAGATTCCCCCTTCTACAAGTGGGAGTGGATCCCAATTTTAACAACCATTAAAATATGGCATGGTTTTTGCGTAAATAGATCAGGTATTAATTTGGAGGTGAATCTCTTTGAAAAAACAAGCAGTGGTGATTAATGTTAAAGACAATGTAGCCACCTTAGTGGACGATTTTACATCGGGTACTGAAATTCATTATTTTAGAGGAGAGCAAGAACAATCGGTAATTCTTCTTCAGGATATCCCCCTTGGTCATAAAGTGGCTATTCGCGAGATTAAAAAAGGTGAAGAGGTTATTAAATACGGAGAAAGCCTTGGAGGCGCAACTACAGATATTAAAGTCGGCCAGCACGTTCATGTTCATAACATGGAAAGCTTGCGCGGCCGTGGAGATAAGTGAAAAAGGGAGGGTTTTATGATGGAGATTTTGGGATATAGACGTCCTGACGGTAAAGTAGGCATACGTAATCATATTGCTATAATTCCAACGGCAGTATGTTCCAGTACAGTTGCAGCCAATATAGCAGCTCAGGTTCCCGGAGCAGTAGCTCTTCCCAATCAGCATGGCTGCTGTCAAATCGGGGCTGATCATGAACAAACTGTTCGCACATTGATTGGCCTTGGTAAGAATCCGAATGTTGCAGCAGTTCTAGTCGTCGGACTTGGCTGTGAAGGTGTTCCTATTCGCGAGGTCGCTGATGAAATTGCCGCTACAGGGAAACCAGTGGAGGTAATAGTAATTCAAGAAGTTGGCGGGACACTCAAAGCCACGGCTGAAGGACTCCGTAAAGCCGGTGAACTCGCCCGCAAAGTTGCCCATTTACAGCCTGAAAAAATAGACGTTAGTGAACTGGTTATGGCTATTGAATGCGGCGGTTCTGATTTCACCTCCGGCTTAGCTTCTAATCCGGCTTGTGGAATTGCCTCAGACATGCTTGTTGCTGCAGGCGGTACGTCTATGCTTTCAGAGACCACAGAATTTATTGGCGCCGAACACGTTTTGGCTCGTCGCTGTAAGACGCCGGAGATTGGAGAAAAATTAATCCGCTATGTCCGCGAATGTGAAGAGAGGGCAAAACTTCTGAACGTCGATATACGCGGCGGCCAACCAACACCGGGAAACATTGCCGGCGGAATCAGTTCGATTGAGGAAAAATCTTTGGGCTGTATCCATAAGGCAGGACATGCCCCTATTCAGGATGTTTTGGCCTACGGTGAAGTTCCCAAGGGCAAGGGTCTATACGTTATGGATTCTCCCGGTCAGGATATCGAGTCAATTACCGGTATGGTTGCCGGCGGAGCTACCGTCGTTATCTTTACTACCGGGAGGGGAACTCCAACAGGCTGTCCGATTGCTCCGGTCATTAAAATCACGGGCAACGAGCGAACGTTTAAAATGATGGAAGATAACATGGATATTGATGCTTCAACCATTATTTCCGGCGAAGAAACAATTGAACAAGTTGGAAAAAGAATCTACGAGATGGTCGTTGAAGTCGCTAACGGGCATATGCCAAAGGCTGAAAGTCTTGGACACAAGGAGTTTGGAATTTATAAAATTGCTCCGACCTATTAATGGCCTTGGCAAATAATAATAACCGGATAGAAATTCGAAATATCTGATATGAACTAAGGCTCTTTGAATATATTTTTGCAAAGAAGGGTTCCGCGATGTGGGAATCCTTCTTTTGTCGGTACTTTGAGTTTATGGCAAGACACCAATGGATGAATAGAGAAACAGTTATTGGTAAATCCTAAAACATTATTTACTCTATGTCGAAATAAATCGAAAAATTTTTCAAAGAAAATCGAATTTAATTATTGATTTATAATTAAATTAATTATAAAATAAGAACAAGGTAAATGAGTTAACACTTATTAATTACTAATCAGCTTAATACTTAAAATCATTATATTAAGGGGGAAAAGACAATGAAAAAATATCAATGTACTGTTTGCGGTTATGTTTATGATCCGGCCTTAGGAGATCCTGATTCGGGAATTGCACCGGGCACTTCTTTTGAAGACATTCCAGAGGATTGGGTTTGCCCCACATGCGGCGTTAGCAAAGATCAATTTGAACCTGTTGATTAACGATTGTTTTGGAGGGATAAGAAATGACGAATTTGCGAGAATTATATAAGTGCAGTATTTGTGGTAATGTGGTTGAAGTAGTGAATCCAGGAGCACCTGCCTTAGTGTGTTGTCATCAGCCCATGGAGAAATTGGAAGCTGGTGTTACTGAAGCCAGCACTGAAAAGCATATTCCCGTTATCGAGCCGTCTGCTGGCTGGGTAAAAGTAAAAGTTGGCAGTGTTGCTCACCCAATGGAAGAAAAACATTTTATTCGCTTTATTGAGGTGTTAACAAAAGATCAAGTACTAAGAGTGGAACTTACGCCCAATGATCCACCTGAAGCATTGTTTAAAGTTAATGCTTTAGAAGTCCTGGAAGTACGAGAATACTGTACAATACATGGTTTATGGAAAAATGTTCAGTAACTGGATAAAGATATATCAAAATAACAGACGGATTAATTTCCGTCTGTTATTTTGATTGTGGTTCTTAAAGAAATGAGAAAAATGAGAAAATATTGCTTGGAGTTATAAAAACTTAGTAAACTTATAAAGAGGGTCTTTACGTGTTTATGGTGATACTCGATGGTTTTTTATAATAGAAGTAAGGGAGCAGGGAATATCTAGAGAGTATAGAATAGTAAGAATATATAGAAAATTTACGAACACACAAAACCATAAACGGTATTTGCGCAAACTTCTCAAATTTCTCAAGGAGAAACCAGTTTGAGTAAAAATTAAAGGAGTGATCAGATATGCTCCTGCGGGAAGGGACTAATAAGCGAATTTCATATCTAATCCTTGGCGACACGATTGCCAAAGCTGTGCGGATTTTCATGGATTTAAAAATTGCAATTATCCCTGTGTTAGATGGAAAAGGAAGTCTTGTGAGTATATTTAGCAGGAGCAGTCTTTATCGGGCAATCCTAAATGGAGCAACCCATCAAGACATTGTCGACCCGTATCTGATCAAAGAAGTGATTAGTATTTCCGATGATATCTCCGACGAAGAGTTAGCGGATTTTGTAAAAGTGAGTCCTGTGGGCTCTGTTCCTGTCGTCAACAAGGAAGGAAAAGTAATTGGCCTTTTATGTAAGACGAATATGGTTATGACTTTATTTAGGCAATCTGAACTGCTTAATGGTCAATTAAAAGCTATTCTAGATTCCATGCACAATGGTGTCATTGCCGTTGACAGCAGTGGCATAGTAACACACCTGAATATTGGCGCCAGCCGTATATTAGGCTTAAAGTCTGAGAACTATCTTGGGTGCGGGTGTAATAGGCTATTACCGAATCTGGACTTAACTCCGGCTTTGGTCAATGGTGAGGTTAAAATAGGATTAAAATATAAGCATGACAACATTACCATGATTGTTAACATAACTCCCTTAATTATTGGCGGCAGCATCGCCGGAGGAATTGTGATTTTTCAAGACCTTACAGATTTAGAGCAGGCTGCTAAAGAATTAGAGACGGTCAAAGCTTTAAACAAGACTTTTGATACAGTTCTAAATATTATTCATGATGGTATTATTGTGGTGGATGAAAAGGGAAAAACCGCATTAGTTAATCAGGCTCTGGCAGACTTTTTAGCCTTGCCCTCCAAAGAAATGATCGGAAAACATGTTACGGAAATTATGGCGGAAAGCAGGCTTCATTTAGTAGCTGGTTCCGGTGTTTCGGAAACGAGTGACGTTATGACAATTCAGGGTAAGCCGATTATTGTTTCCCGCTTGCCCATTGTTCGAGAAGGCGAGGTTGTGGGTGCAGTAGGTAAAGCAGTATTTCCTCAACTTGCTGAAGTTCGAGAACTCGCCGATAAAATAAGATTACTGGAAAACAAAGTAACTTTTTTTCAGGAAGAATTACAGAGAAACAAAACTGCTCAAGATATTTTGAATAATATTGTTGCTGAGAGCAGCGAAATGAAAAAGCTGAAGGAAGAAATAACGATTGTTGCCTCAAGCAGTTCCACTGTTTTAATTACTGGGGAGAGCGGTACAGGTAAAGAAGGAGTGGCTCAAGCTGTACATGCCTGTAGTGATCGCTGGAAGGGTCCCTTTATAAAGGTAAACTGTGCGGCCATTCCAGAAAATTTAATGGAGGCAGAAATGTTTGGCTATGTAGGGGGGGCATTTACGGGGGCCGCAAAGAGCGGAAAACAAGGACGAATAGAAATTGCCGATGGCGGTACTCTTTTTTTAGATGAAATCGGCGACATGCCTCTTGGTTTACAATCGAAGCTGCTTAGGGTTTTGCAAGATCGTGAATTTGAACGTTTAGGCAGTACCAAAAGCATTAAAGTCAATGTCCGCATTATTGCGGCAACGAATAAAAATCTTCATAGAGCCATTTCTGAAGGTCAGTTCCGAGCCGATCTTTTTTATCGCTTAAATGTTATCAATTTGCATTTACCTCCTTTACGGGAGCGTTGGGAAGATATTAAACCTTTAACCCATTATTTCATCGGGAAATTCAATACTATTCTTAAAGGAAATGTTAAGGGTATCGCCGATGATACTATGGCAGCCCTCTTAAACTATTCCTGGCCGGGAAATATACGTGAATTGGAAAACGTTATTGAGAGGGCTGTTAATTATACACGCAGCGGTTTAATACGTTTAACTCATTTGCCAAATCAAATTCTAAGCAACAGCTCCTCTGAAAGTCAGATAAATAATGGCGAGATCCGCCATCAAGATCAGATTGCCCGTATAGAAAGAAACATGATTATCGTAGCACTAGAGAAAGCCGGCGGGAACAAGACAAAGGCAGCCAAAATCCTTAACCTTAGTCGATCTAGGCTTTATGATAAACTGAATAAATATAATCTGAAAAACTAGTTATATCCCCGTTAGTGGTTTTCATACTTTCAAGTACCTCCTGTCGTCCCGAAAGCGGACACACTTTGAACAGATGTGTCCGCTTTCGGGACGATTTTTTTGTCCTCTCAGAAGTCAACATGTGCAAAGATAGCGACTTTGAGAGTTAAAAGTTCATGATTAGCAACGGTATAGGCTGATGGATCAACTGAATTTGAGATAATAAAGTCCTGCAGTTTTCACTGGCACAGTAATTGCAAAATAATTCTTACGATTCGGACATATAAAATAATAAGGGATTTGAATGGAGGAAGACAGATGCCTAAGGAAGTGCAAAAGCTAAAAATAGTTAGAAAAAATTACTACAAAGATGCGAAAATCTGTGCTTATGGCGAACGAAAGCCTGATTATTCGACTATGGGACGGAAAATCGGCAATACCTATGCACGACAACGAGAGGTGGTATGTGTAGAAGCTTGCCGGACTCCATATGGTAAATCTCTTGGGGCTTTAGGCGAGTATGATGCTGCTCAGTTAGGAGCTTTAGCTATTAAAGAAGTGATCCATAGAACTAAAGGCAAGGTCGCCCCTGGTGATGTTGACTATGTCATTATGGGTCACGTCGTTCAGGCCGGCTGCGGGCAGGTTCCCAGCCGCCAGGCCACTCTTTTGGCAGGACTTCCCGAACATGTACCCTCGATTACGGTGAATAAGGTTTGCTCTTCGGGTGTGAAAACCATCGATTTAGCCGCGCAAATGATTGCCCTGGGAAGAGCGGACATCGTCATT
Organism: Desulfosporosinus sp. FKA; assembly: GCF_002196785.1. NCBI lineage: Bacteria > Bacillati > Bacillota > Clostridia > Eubacteriales > Desulfitobacteriaceae > Desulfosporosinus > Desulfosporosinus sp. FKA. Next base: position 28,089 of record NZ_NAHZ01000027.1, read on the forward strand.
GCCGGCGGACAAGAGAGCATGAGCAACATTCCCTTTGCCCTTCCTGATATGAGACGCGGCAAGAAGATGGGTCTGCTTAATGCGGCCTGTGAAGACTTAATGGTTAAAGATGGTCTTTGGGATTCGATTTACGATCGGCATATGGCTATTCATGGTTCTGAAGTAGCCGATGAATTCGGCTACAGCCGCGAAGAACAGGACGAATGGGCACTTCGTTCCCAATTAGCTGCTTCAGCAGCCATGGCTGCCGGAAAGCTTGATGATGAAGTTTTTTCCGTTGCTGTCAAAAAGGGTCAGGAAGTTCTGGAAAAGGATGAAGGGCCGCGTGCTAATTCTACCCTGGAAGGTTTGGCTAAGCTTGGACCGGTGTTCAATCATGTCAGTGCCGTAACCGGAAAGCCAGGGAGTGTAACCGCCGGTAATGCACCCGGTACGAATGATGGGGGAGACGTCTGTCTGCTGATGAGCCGCGCTAAAGCTGATGAATTAGGAATTAAGCCTCTCTTTACCATAGTGGATTATGCGGAAGTGTCACAGCCTACGAAGGACATTGCCACAGTTCCCGGCCTTTCTATCAAGAAGGTTCTGGAACAAAACAATATGACGCTAGAAGATGTAAAGCTTATCGAAATCAACGAAGCCTTCGCAGCCGTGGTTCTCGTAAGCGCCAGGAGTATTCTGGGGATGACCAAGGAAGAGATGTTTGCAAAGGTTAATGTCAACGGCGGGGCTATTGCCTACGGTCATCCCATTGGGGCTTCAGGCGCTCGGATTGTCATGACCTTAGCCTATGAACTAAAACGTCGCGGCGGAGGGTATGGGGTTTGTGGAATTTGTGCCGGTCATGCTCAAGGCGACGCCATGCTGATTCGTGTGGATGCAGACTAAGGCTTTAATGAGTTCACTGCTACAAAAAAGATTGGAGTGGAGTTAGGATGGAATTTCAGCTCAGCGATGAAACTTTAATGGTCAGGGACATGGTAAGGAAGTTTGCCAAGAGTCAGGTTGCCCCATTGGCCGAAAAAATTGACAAGAGCCATGAATTTCCCATGGAAACTTGGAATAAAATGAGGGAACTGGGATTGACAGGGTTTCCTGTTCCGGAAGAATGGGGCGGTGGAGGCGGTACTTATCTCGACTTTGCAATTATTGTTGAGGAATTAGCCAAAGCCTGTGCTTCGACGGCAGTTATTACGAGCGTACACACGGGTTTAGGCTGTATGAGTATTTACTTATATGGGAGTCAGCGGCTAAAAGAAAAATATCTCAAAAGACTGGCCACTGGTGAGATTATCGGGGCTTATGCACTGACCGAACCTAATGCCGGATCGGACGCTGGTTCGCTGAAATGCAGGGCCGAAGATAGGGGCGACCATTTCCTGGTTAACGGCAGCAAAATATTTATCACCAATGGAGGTCAGGCAACAACCTATTGCACGTTTGTTAAAACTGATCCCTCCCAGCCTAATGGCAAAGGGATTACCTGCTTAATCATTGAAAAGGACACTCCTGGGTTTACCATCAGCAAGCCTGTTGAGAAAATGGGAATGCACGGTTCACCGACGGTGGAACTGAATTTTGAAAACGTGAAAGTTCCTAAAGAAAATGTTCTGGGAGAGATCAATAACGGCTTTGCTGTCGCCATGGGGCTTTTGGCCGGCGGCCGTATAACAATCGGTGCCCAGGGCCTGGGCATTGCTGAAGGGGCTTTGGAATATACCAATAACTACATCAAAGAACGACAACAATTTGGCAAACCGCTGGCAGCGAATCAAGGTGTTCAGTTCATGATTGCTGAAATGGCCACTAAAATTGAGGCTGCCCAAATGTTAATTTATCGAGCAGCCTGGCTCAAAGACAATAACTTGCCTCATAACAAGGAAGCGTCAATGGCTAAGTTTTTCGCCACAGATACTGCCATGGAGGTTACTACCAATTGTGTGCAATTAATGGGCGGATACGGCTATTGCTCAGAATACCCGGTCGAACGCATGATGAGAGACGCTAAAATTACCCAAATTTACGAAGGATCTAACCAAATTCAGCGTATGATTATCGGACGGGAAGTCATCGGCCGTTTTTAGATTAATTGGGATTTGCGTGCACTGAAGGAAGCAATGAAATAACAGTGAGGGGGTTGTGTCATGGCTAGACCTAAAGTTGTAAGCCTTACAGAAGCTATCGGGCAGATCAATGACGGGGATATGTTAACCTTCGGAGGATTTACAGTCTGGCGTCGTCCTATGGCTGCTATTTATGAATTGATTCGCCAGAAGAAGCGGAATCTTCATCTCGTAGAGGTTAATGGTGGAACACATGATGATATGCTTGTCGGAGCCGGCTGCGTTGGCATATGGGAATCGAGCTGGTGCGGGCATGAACTTTATGGGAAATTTGGCAGCAATCTTGCCCGCAGGATTGAAAAGGGCGAAATTTTATACGAAGATTGGGCCCATATTCATATTTTAAACCGGTTAACTGCCGGAGCAAAAGGTCTCCCCTTTTTGCCGACCTATTCTGCTATGGGCTGCGATATGTTGAATCCGGAGAATGATAATCTTGGTAAAGCGGGACTTCGTAATGGCTCCAATCGTCATATCGGCAAGCATAAATACATGATGTATAAAGAGCCCTTCACAGATTCTGAGATTATCCTTGTTCCTGCTGCTAATCCGGACTGGTGCATCACCCATGTTCAGATGGCAGGTAATGAAGGAACTGTAAGAGTTGAGGGGTTAAAATTCAGCGACCAGGAAGTTATCAAAGCTTCGAAGCACAATATTATTATTACAGAACAAATTGTTCCAGAGGAATACTTGCGGCGGGAACCAACCCGCAATATGCTGCCGGGATACCTGGTTGACTATATTGTTGAGTTGCCTTGGGGTGCTCACCCAACGGGGTTATACGGGGTACATGAACCGGACGGTGAATTTATCGCCAGCTTTTTTAAAGCGACTCGGACTCAAGAAGGCTTTGACCAATGGGCTGAGGAATGGATCTTTGGTGTCAAAGATTTTCAGGAATATCTTAATAAGCTGGGAATCAACCGCCTAGAATCCCTCAGAGCCAATCCTGCTCTAGGCTATTCTTCGACAATGAAAAGGGGGTCGAGATAATGGAGAGCAAAAAAGGATATTCTAAACCCGGCGAATTTAAGCCCATGGATCTTTTAGCCTGTGCTGCTGCTCGAGAAGTAAAGGATGGTGAAATCGTCTTTGCAGGGACCGGTTTGCCGATGTTAGCAATCATGGTTGCTCAGCATACTCAAGCCCCTACAGCTGTATGCATTTATGAGTCAGGTTCAATTGACGGCAGACCTATTGATCTGCCGACCTCGGTAGCCGATGCCCGCTGTAGTTATCAAGCGGCTGTGGCTGATGGTTTAACGGATGTCTTCGGGCAGCTCCAGTCAGGTAAAGTTGACCTGGCTTATCTGGGAGGGGCAGAAGTTGACCGCTATGGAAACGTTAACTGCACCTTCATGGGCGGCCCTACAGGCAAAAGACTTACCGGCAGTGGTGGAAATTCGGATATACACTCTCTGGCGAAGAGAAGTGTTTTAATTATGCCTCAGTTAGGTCAAAAACGGCGCTTCGTAGAGAGAGTCAGCTATATTACCTCTCCGGGTTGGAAAATTCCTCATTGGCCGGATCAAGAATGGGTTCCCAAACAACAAGTCTATGGCCCGGCCTTTAATGGCGGTCCGGCCGCTGTGATTTCTGACATGGGAGTCTACCGTTTTGACGAGCAGGGCGAAATGTACCTTGATACCGTTCATCCAGGTTTCACGCCTGAGGAATGCCGGGAGAACTGCAGTTTCGAGCTTAATATTGCCCGATGTCAGGGAGAAACGCTGACTCCTACGTACGAAGAATTGGATTTGCTCTACAAAGTCATCGATCCTGAAGGAATCATTATGAAATAAGTGCTCACAGTGAACTTGTTCGGTCTAATGTGAACAACGGGTGTCCATGCTCGCTAAAAGAGGGACATTTAGGATTTGATAATAGAGGTAAAAAGAAGAGGTTGACTTATCTTCCTGGGCGGAGATATGTCAGCCTTTTTCGCTTAGGCAGTATTAAATGGATATCGAATTTGTTATTTTTCCTATAAATCATGTATGAGAGTTTTTCAATGACGAATACTAATTTGGACCAGATTTAAAGTTTTTTCAGAGGAGGCTCTCAGTGTGGCTAAGAAAATGAAAACAATGGACGGGAACCAAGCTGCAGCAGAAGCATCATATGCTCTGACTGAGGTTGCAACGATCTTCCCAATTACGCCCTCTTCCCCAATGGCAGAAGGGGTTGACGAATGGGCTGCCCACGGTAAGAAGAATTTATTTGATCAACCTGTAAGAGTTGTAGAAATGCAATCGGAATCAGGGGCTGCCGCCGCAACTCATGGCTCCCTTCAAGCTGGAGCCCTGACGACAACCTACACTGCTTCTCAGGGATTACTGCTTATGATTCCCGAGATGTATAAAATGGCCGGAAATCTGGTGCCGGCAGTATTCCATGTTAGTGCCAGGGCTTTGGCAACTCATGCTTTATCAATCTTTGGTGATCATCAAGATATTAATGCTGCCCGGCAAACCGGTTTTACGATGATCTGCTCAAATGACGTTCAAGAAGCCATGGATTTGGGGTTTGTTGCTCATCTTGCAGCCATTAAATCAAGGGTTCCGGTTTTGCACTTTTTTGATGGGTTCAGAACCTCCCATGAGGTCCAAAAAATAGAAACGACAAGTTACGATGAGATTGGGAAGCTTGTAGATTATGATAAGATTAAAGAATTTAGAGATAGAGCTTTAAATCCCAATCACCCTGTTCTCAGAGGTACAGCCCAAAACCCCGACATCTATTTCCAAGGCCGGGAAGTTTCCAATCCTTTCTTTGAAGCCGTTCCAGATATTGTTGAAGATTACTTCAAAGAGATTAAGAAAGTAACCGGACGGGAGTATCATCCTTTCCAATATTACGGTGATCCTGGGGCGGAAACGATTATTGTCGCCATGGGTTCTGTCTGCAATACCATTGAAGAAACTATAGACTTCTTAGCCCAGCGGGGAGAAAAGGTCGGGCTAATAAAAGTACATTTATATCGGCCTTTCTCCAAAAAATACTTTTTTGATGTTTTACCTAAATCTGTTAAAAAAATTGCCGTCCTTGATCGGACAAAAGAACCTGGTTCGACGGGAGAACCTCTATACCTGGACATTGTTCAGATCTTTAATCATGAATCCTCAAAACCCATAATTGTGGGCGGGCGTTATGGTTTGGGTTCCAGAGACACCACTCCGTCACAGATAATCGCTGTTTATCAGAATTTGAAGAAGGCTCAGCCTAAGGATCGCTTTACCGTTGGCATTATTGACGATGTGAGCAATACCTCGTTACCTATCGAGGAGACCGTTGACACCTCGCCGGAAGGTACTATACGCTGTAAATTCTGGGGACTCGGTTCTGATGGTACGGTTGGAGCTAATAAAAGTGCCATCAAAATTATTGGTGATAATACGGATCTTTACGTTCAAGGGTATTTTGAATATGACAGTAAGAAATCCGGTGGCACAACGATTTCTCATTTGCGCTTTGGCAAGAAACCGATTAAATCCTCTTATATGGTGTTTGACGCTGACTATATTGCCTGTCATAATAGGTCATTTATTTATCACTATGACATCCTTAAGGGTTTAAAAAAAGGCGGAACGTTTGTTTTAAACTGTCCTTGGAGTGCTGAAGAAATCGGAGATCATTTACCGGCTTCTTTAAAACGATATATCGCCAAGAACAATATCAATTTTTACATTATCGATGCTATTTCCATCGCTGGGGAAATTGGTCTTGGCGGGCGGATTAACATGGTCATGCAGGCTGCCTTCTTCAAATTAGCCAAGGTCATCCCTGTTGAGGACGCTATTAAATACCTCAAAGACTCTATTCAGAAAGTCTATGGCAAAAAAGGCTCCAACATCGTAGAGATGAATCATAAGGCTGTGGATCGCGGAATTGAAGCTCTACATAAAGTGGAGGTTCCTGCTTCCTGGGCTGAAGTTCCGGAGGAGGAAATGCCTGTTAAAGATGAACCGGATTTTGTTAAAAATATTCAAAGGCCTATGGCGCGTCATGAAGGAGAAGACTTGCCGACTAGTTCCTTTGTTGGGGTGGAGGATGGGACCTTCCCCTTAAGCACTACACGCTACGAAAAACGAGGAATTGCCGTCTACTTGCCTGAATGGCAAATCGATAAATGTATCCAATGTAATCAGTGTTCCTATGTTTGTCCTCACGCAACGATCCGTCCCTTCCTCTTGGATGACAGCGAACTCGAGAAAGCTCCAGATACTTTCAAAACTAAGAAACCGATCGGCAAAGGGCTGGAAGGTTACCACTACCGAATTCAGGTTGCTCCCCTCGATTGTACCGGTTGTGCAAACTGTGCTGACGTTTGTCCCGCACCGGGTAAAGCCATTGTCATGAAACCTGCTGACCATGAAATAGAAATGGAATCCGAAAATTGGGAATACGCGATTAAAAATGTTGTTGAAAAGCGTCATCTCATGGATGTTAAGTCCCTGAAAGGCAGTCAATTTGCCCAACCGCTGCTTGAATTTCACGGAGCATGTCCAGGCTGTGGTGAAACACCTTATGCTCGCCTGGTAACCCAGCTGTTTGGTGATCGGATGATTATTGCTAATGCCACAGGTTGTTCTTCAATCTGGGGAGGCAGTGCACCTTCGGTTCCCTATACGGTTAATGCCGAAGGCAAAGGCCCCGCTTGGATGAATCCTTTATTTGAAGATAATGCCGAGTTCGGCTATGGTATGTACTTAGGTTCTAAACAGGTTCGAGCAAAGCTTGCTCAATTGATGCGCCAAGGATTAGAAAGCGCATTAAGCGATAATCTCAAAGACGCTTTCCGTGAATGGCTTGATAATATGGAAGACGGTGAAGGATCAAAAAGAGCTTCTGCCCGGTTGCTTGAAGTGATGGAGAATGAAGATGCTGCAGGTAATCCGCTTCTTTGTGAAATCAAAGAAAAGAAAGATTATCTCATTAAACCTTCCGTTTGGATTTTCGGCGGTGATGGTTTTGCTTATGATATCGGTTATAACGGTATCGACCATGTCATCGCCAGCGGTGATGATGTAAACATTCTGGTCATGGATACGGAAGTGTATTCCAACACCGGCGGACAATCCTCAAAGGCTACGCAGACGGCAGCGATCGCCAAGTTTGCAGCAGCAGGTAAGAGAGTCCGTAAGAAAGATTTAGGCCTCATTGCCACAACCTATGGCTATGTCTATGTTGCCCAAATAGCCATGGGAGCGAATATGAATCAAACAATTAAAGCGATTGCTGAGGCCGAAAGTTATCATGGCCCCTCAATCATTATTGCCTATGCTTCTTGCATAAACCATGGGATAAAATCAGGAATGGGAACAAGTATTTTTGAGCAGAAAAAAGCTGTCGAAGCTGGTTATTGGCATCTCTGGCGCTTTGACCCCCGCCTTAAAGATCAAGGGAAGAACCCATTTATACTCGACTCCAAAGAGCCAACGGCTTCTTTCCAAGACTTCCTCAAAGGCGAAATTCGATACTCTTCTCTGCTAACCGTATTCCCGGATGTCGCACAGGAAATGTTCGATGTTGCTGAGGGTCATGCTCGAGATAAATATCAAACCTTAAAGCGTTTTGCAGAAATGCAATATTGAAAACCGGTTTATAAGTAAAGTGAACTTGTTCAGCTAAAGCTGAACATCGAGGCTTCGGTGGGGGACTCTTCCCCTACCGAAGCAGAGAACGGGAGCCACTCCAACTTGAAGTGGGAGTCTCACGATTAGTTGAAGAGTGAGGACGTTGCTTTAACCTTAGATTTATTTGTAACGTTCTCTTTTTTATTGGAGTTACTTTACAGTCCTATGTCAGGTGCTGGGCATTTAGACAAAGCGTGGACAGCAAGCTAAAAAAGTATTCTAGATAAAAAAGTAACGAATTATCCCAGGAAGGGTTTACTTTTAACAAAATATTGGTTAAACTTTATTAATTAGATCTACTAATTGGCTAACTTTATTACCCCTCTCGCAGACGCTTAATTTGGATTTTTACGTTATTTCTTACAATTTTTAGGCGTATGGGTATTATAATTCGAGGATACGTGGGGGGATTGTAAATGTTAACCTTGAGTAAAAGACTAATGGTGTAGGTTTAAAGTTTTATAATTTCGGTTAAAGTATGGAAAACAACGATGAAAAGGACAGTAATCTAGAATCCGGTTCTTAGAGACATAATCCCTGGCTGAAAGATTATGACGAAGGTTCTTTATGAAGATCACCTTGGAGTTGGGCGGCTGAACTAATTAAGCTGCTCCGAGTGACATACGTTACATGTTTTGAGTGATTAACGGATTGTTTCTTGAACAATCCATTAATAAAAAGGGTGGTACCGCGATAATTCGTCCCTAAGTCATAGACTTAGGGACTTTTGTTGTTATTGCCACAGTTTTTTGCCACAATTAACTCATTGAGAAGGGAAGATAATCATGGCTGACTTCAAACCTTTAGCTGAGCAACACGTAGCTCATAAAGAAAGCGAAATCGCTGATTTCTGGGACAAAAATGAGATACTCGATAAAAGTATTCAAATTAGAGAAGGTAAGACTCCTTTTGTTTTCTATGAAGGGCCTCCTACAGCTAACGGTAAACCGGGAATCCATCACGTTATAGCCAGAACTCTTAAAGATTCCGTCTGCCGCTTAAAGTCTATGCAGGGGTATCAAGTTAAACGTAAAGCCGGATGGGATACTCATGGGCTCCCTGTAGAAATCGAAGTCGAAAAACAACTTAAGCTTTCCAATAAACAGGAAATAGAAGCTTATGGTATTGCCGCATTCAATCAAAAATGCCGGGAATCTGTATTTAGTTATGAGAAACAGTGGCGGGAAATGACAAAACGGATGGGGTATTCCATTGATTTAGATCATCCTTACGTGACATTAGATAATAATTATATTGAAAGCGTGTGGTGGATTCTTGATCAGTTTTTCAAACAGGGTTTAATCTATGAAGGACATAAAATCCTCCCTTATTGTTCACGCTGCGGTACGGGGTTGGCTTCCCATGAAGTTGCCCAAGGATATAAGGAAATAAAGACCAATACTGTCTACGTTAAGTTTAAGAAAAAAGATGCCGAGGAATACTTCTTAGTCTGGACGACCACGCCCTGGACTTTGCCTTCAAACGTGGCCCTGACAGTAAATCCTCAGGAACTATACCTGAAAGTCAGACAAAATAATGAAGTCTATTATGTTTCTAAGACGTTGTCCAACAAAGTGCTGGGAGAAGAGTTTGAGGTTTTGGACGAAATCCTTGGTCGGGACCTTGAGCATGTAGAGTATGAACAGTTGATGCCCTTCGTGAAATCAGATAAAAAGGCCTTCTTTGTTACCTTAGGCGATTATGTAACGACAGAGGATGGGACAGGAATCGTTCATACTGCTCCGGCTTTTGGTGAAGATGATTACAACACCGGGCGAAGGTATAACCTGCCTGTGCTCCAACCAGTTGATGAAACCGGGAAATTTGTGACCACACCCTGGGCAGGTACTTTTGTTATGGATGCCGATCTGGAGATCATCAAGTGGCTGCACGGAGAAGGGAAATTATACAAAAAGGAAAAAGTTGATCATAATTATCCCCATTGTTGGAGATGTCATACTCCCCTGCTTTATTATGCGAAACCGAGCTGGTATATTGAAGTTACCAAATTTAAAGACCAATTAGTCGAAAACAACAACCAGGTTGAATGGTATCCTGATTATGTGGGAGAAAAAAGGTTTGGCAACTGGTTGGAGAATGTCAACGATTGGGCACTGTCCCGCAGCCGATATTGGGGCACACCGCTTAATATCTGGCGATGCCAATGTGGGCATACCACATCCATAGGCTCCCGCAAAGAGTTAATAGAGAAATCTCTGGAACCCTTGGATGAAACAGTGGAATTGCACCGGCCCTTTGTTGACGGTATTCATCTAAAATGCGAGAAATGCGGCGCAACGATGACTCGTGTTACGGATGTAATTGATTGCTGGTTTGACAGTGGATCAATGCCCTTCGCCCAGCAGCACTATCCCTTTGAAAACAGCGAGACCTTTGATCAAGTCTTTCCGGCAGATTTTATCTGTGAAGGGATTGACCAGACGAGGGGATGGTTCTATTCGCTGCTCGTGATCTCGACCTTTGTCAAAGGTGTTGCCCCTTATAAACGTGTTCTCGTTAATGATCTGATCCTGGATAAGGACGGTCATAAGATGTCCAAGTCCAAAGGAAATACTGTCAACCCCTTTGAATTGTTTGATCAATACGGAGCCGATGCTTTACGATGGTATTTGCTCTATGTGTCTCCGGCTTGGACTCCAACAAAATTTGATATTGAAGGGCTGAAAGAGGTACAAAGTAAATTCTTCAGCACCCTCAGAAATGTTTATGCTTTCTTTTCCTTGTATGCCAATACGGATAAGCTTGATCCGAGAACGTTCTTCATTGAGTATAAGGATCGCCCAGAACTCGATCGGTGGGTCATGTCGAAATATAACAGTCTCCTTCGAGCTGTTGAGTCAGATCTAAATGTTTTTGACCTAACCAAAGCTGTCAGAAAAATTCAGGAGTTTGTCAATGAAGATCTTTCCAACTGGTATATCAGACGTGCACGCCGTCGTTTCTGGAGTACAGAACTAACAGATGATAAGAAAGCTGTCTACAATACTACCTATGAAATTCTTGTAGGACTGTCCAAACTGGTAGCGCCTTTTGCACCTTATATTTCGGAAGAGCTCTTTAAGAGACTAACAGATGAACTGTCAGTTCATCTGGCTGATTATCCTGTCGCTGACGTGCAGTTGCTTGATAACGAGCTGGAAACAAGAATGGATTTGGTAAGAAATCTTGTAGGCTTGGGCAGAGCGGCCAGGGAACAAGTTAAGATTAAAGTGCGGCAGCCAATTCAAAGGATTTTAATCGATGGCAAATATCAACAATTAATAGACTATATGCTTCCTTTAATTCAAGAGGAACTAAATGTTAAAGAAGTTGTTTTTGCTCAAGATTTAAATCAGTATATGAGCTTTAGTCTCAAACCCAATTTCAAAGTAGCAGGATCTATCTTTGGCTCGAAAATAAAGTCTTTAAGCAAAGTGTTGGCAGCCTTAGACGCTTCTTCGATCGTGCCTAAATTAGAAGCGGGGGAAACTGTTTCGCTTGAGGTAGAGGGAGAAAACGTAGAACTGGTTAAAGATCATGTGATTACTTCGATTTCTGCCAAAGAAGGCTTCACAATGACCGTGGAGGACAATCTATTCGTAATTCTGGATACAACACTGACGAAAGAGCTAATTGATGAAGGATATGCGAGGGAGTTTGTTTCCAAGGTACAACAAATGCGAAAAAATAACGGCTACGAAATGATGGACAGGATTAATATCTTCTTTGATGGCGATGAGGAAATAAGCGAGGCCGTTACGTTGTTTGAAAACTATATTAAACGGGAAACTCTAGCCGTCACTATTGGGAAGGTTAATGATCCGAGTTTGGAAAAACAAAATCTTAATGGTCATAAGACAGGTCTGAAGCTGGAAAAACTATAATCTGCCGCTTAACAAATTTACTCATAAAAAACAAGAACTCCGTATCGCTTTCCAAGGGAAGAAAGTGGTACGGAGTTCATTCACTATTAGACAATAAAGTTCACGACAGATGTGTTATGGCTTGCTGTCTTTGCCCAGGGTAATACTTAAGAAAGAGAATTTGTATCTACCCATTCTTTGGCATTAAGTACGGATTCTTCACTGGGGATAGGAACATTCGATTCCGGTTTGACGTTTTCGATATGTCCCCGCCAAGCCGCTGTGTCGTGTCTTTCAATAGGATTAGCGATAAACTTTTCCTTGGATTTATTTTCAGCCATTTCAATTACCTCCTTTAAAATTCATGCTTAGTATTCCCAAATTTTTAATCTATAGTTTCTTATTATTAAGGTCATAAGAGCAGAGCCGATCATCCTAAATAAAGAATGGCAGCCCTTTTCTTGGAAGAGATAGACTGTCATTCTTATTAAAGGCACCAAGGTGTTATTTCTGAGACTCGTCTCTTTTTTCTGAAATAAAGGCATTAATACTCTCTTTGCGCCGCTCGTTTTTGGCTTCGATATCTTGTTTGTCTTTTGCAGATAGTTCTTCGGCATGTTCATTAAGATATTCTTCTGCGGCATGCAATTTTGCTAGAGTATGGTTGATATGTTCTTGCAAATGGACATCGTTATCGGCACGATTATCTGGTTTGGCCACCCTAATTCCCCCCTGCTTAAATTAGAATTCTTTTTATGATTTGCCTTATTTCTTCAATTTATACTGGAATAATTTCAAGATTACAGGAGTCAGGTGCTCATTAATAATAACAAGGTGCTTTGCCATTGAGGCAAAGCACCTTGTTTGGTTTAAAGGTTTTTTTGGCTGACTAGTCATCAACTTTAAATTTAAGAATTTCTTCAGTAAGCTGTTTCGCGACTTTATCCAGTGCTTCCGCGGTTCCAGCAACATGCTCAACGGCGTTTGACGTTTGCTGCATTGAAGCTGTAACTTCTTCAGAGGCTGCTGCTGTTTGTTCGGAAACAGCCGATATGTTTTGTAAAACTTCAACGACCTTAGCGCTATTAGTTGAAGCTTCTTTCATATGATCTGTATTTTGTTGTATAATTTCGTGGATCGTCTCAATTGCTATGGAAATATCCGCAAATGATGAATTGACTTTAGTTACCGCAGACATTTGGGCAACAGTTTGTGTTTGAACCTCCTGCATAACACCGACAGTATGCTGACTTTCAGTTTGAATATCTAAAACAATTTGTCGGATGCCATTTGCCGAATCTGAGGACTGTTCTGCAAGTTTTCGGATTTCCTCGGCAACTACAGAGAATCCTCTACCCGCTTCGCCGGCACGTGCGGCTTCAATCGAGGCGTTAAGTGCCAGGAGGTTTGTCTGTTCGGAGATCGTGGTAATTGCTTGGAGAATGGTACTGATAGCTTGCACTTTATTATTGAGGAGAGAAATTACACTTTCGATTTTGTCGATGGAATCTTTATTGGCTTGCGATGTTGTTGTAAGCTCGTTAACCGAATCGATACCTCTTTGATTAGCTTGAGCGGCCTCTTGAGAGGCTTCCAGCATATTATTGCTGCTCATTTCCAATGACTGAAAATTATTAGATACATGTTCCACAAACAGAGATCCCTGTTCTGCCTGAGTTGCTTGATCTGAGGCGCCGGTGGCAATTTGGCTAACGGTTGTCGATACTTCTTCCGCAGATTTGCTCGTTTGCATAGCAGTACTTGCTAAATCATGGGCCGACGTACTGACGTGCAGGGAGAGATTTTGAATGTTTTTCATCAGAGTTCCAAGCTCTTCAACCATTCCGTTAAGGGTTGCAGCTAGAATTCCTGTTTCATCGCTTGAGGTCAGTTTACAACGTACGGTAAAGTCCCCATTTCCGATTTTTTGGGCATCTTCAACCAATAGATTTAAAGCTTTGGTAACAGTTTTAGAAAAAAGAATTCCTACAACGATAGCCAAAATAGCTAAAAGTATTGAAGCTATGGCGGTGTGATGGAGAATTTGGGAGGTCGAGGTCTGAATTTCAGCATAACTTACAACTCCAACAAATTTCCAGCCTGTTTTCTTAAAGGTGTCAAAGCTTCCGAAATACCGACCGCCACTTGCCTTAAAGTCTGCAACTCCGGAAGTACTGTTTGCCAAACCAGTTTTGAGTTCAGGGACCGAAAGATCTTTTCCTAATTGAGTCTTGTCAGGATCCACCATGATTTTATTATTTTTGTCCAGCATAATTAAATAACCTTGCTGACCGATTTTCATTTGTGAGATAATCTGAGTGAGTGAATTTAGGGATATATCAATGCTCATAATTCCAAGAAGTTCATTTGTTTGTGGATTGTAAACAGGTTTAGCAACAGTAATGACCAATTGGTTAGTACCTGCATCTACATAGGGATCAGTCCAAACAATCCCTTTTGCCTTCTCAGCCTGCGTGTACCAGGGACGTGTTGTCGGATCATATCCATTTGGAAGTTGAGTTGACGGGTAGAGAATCATGCGCTTGTCTGCAGTACCAAAATAAACATTTAGGACATCACTGTTAGATTCTTTGTAGGCTTTAAAAACGGCTAAGGCCTGAGATCCGTTGCTTCCTGGAGTAATTCCTATAACGCTGGGATCGTTGCTTAAGCGGTTAACGTCCTGCTCAATACCCTTCATAAACATGTTCGTTGTTTCTTCGACTTTAGTGACCGATTGAGAGGCGGAGGTTTTAAGCTCTGAAGCAAGAACAGAATTAGCATCCTCATAACTATAGAAACCTAAAATCGAAGTTGGCACCAGGGACAAGACCAGAATTAAGCCTACTAATTTTCGCTGCATGGACCCTTTCATGGTTCGCCTCCAATTATTCTATATCGTCTTTTTCGTCAAATCGCAAAGCAATATAAGGCTGTATTTTTAAGAATAGTGAACTCGTTTAGCTAAAGTTGAACATCGAGACTTCGGTGGGGGACTCAACCCCCACCGAAGCAGAGCACGGGAGACCCACTCCCACTTAAGAAGTGGGAATCTTACGATTGGGTAAAGTTTTATGTTATATATAACTAAAAATATGACATATCTGTTATAAAATTACTATTTATTATTCCAATAATTATATTAATTTAAAATTAATGTCTAATTTTCCAATGTCTTCGTCTCCTTTGCGGGTTTTTCCTTATATTTCTTGCATATTTCATTTTAACTTGTTTCTTTAAATTAGAATAGTGCTTTTTGTCATGAATTTAATGCAAAAATCATATATCAAATGCAAATATCTTAAAACTACGTTTCATTATACAGATGCAATTTCTCGTTATTGTTAGAGTGGTCTTAGAATACTCATTTTCGATTTGCAAAAAAAACATTTGGATTGCGGAGGGATTAAATTGGAAACAAATTATCGAGTTGCCTACGACAAATATTGGAATGACATAAAGAAGAAGCTTCCTGAGGAGGTTTCAGCCTATCGTGCTGTAACATTTAACAGCACCAACCATCAATTCGAACTGAACTTCTTTGGCTCGACATATGTTTTTGACTGTCTCAGTGAGAGGATTTGTCGTAAAGGCGACAAGTATGTTCCCGATATTATGGGATCAATAATTATGTTGAATTATTTAGTTTATGCAGGACCATTTAGAAAAAAAGAAAACAGGTGGGTTAGCCTTAAAGAAATCGCTAATGGAGGAGCATTGTTTTATCCAGCATTTCAGAAGAACTCGATTATTCCTCTTATCAAGGCATTTGGTTGGCAATCTCAGAAATTGTTAGTAAGTGCTGCCGCCATGAATGGAAAACCTACAAACTTAGGTGACGCATCTGTGACTTTTCAAGCCTTTCCCGAGATTCCCATGTGTGTAATCGTTTGGGAAGGGGACGAAGAAGTTGAGGCCAATGCCACAATTCTATTTGATCCCTCTGTTGAAGATTTTTTGCATATTGAGAGTATTATTGGACTGGGTATGTATCTTTCTGAAAAACTAGTGAACTCGTTCGGCCAAAGCTAAACATCGGGGCTTCAGATTGGGACTCTACCCCACCTGAAGTTAACGATGGACCCACTCCCACAAGAAGTGGAAGTCTCACGATTGAATATAATATGAAAATATATACTGGTAAACCAAATTGTGGTATTATAGTGACATAGATTACAATATAAAATTGTATGAAAACTCTCAGCTAAAGAACACTCTTTGCTTCAAAATCAGCCTATTAACCTAAAAAGCTGTCTCTTTAACGAATATGTAAATGTGTTCAAATGGTTAGGAGGAGTTATGAAAAAAAAGCTTTTGCTAATTTCTGGGGTTATTCTTGTGTTAATAGGCTTTGGAGGAATATGGGGATACAATAAATATTTAAGACCCAACCCGGTAATTCAGAAACAACTGCAAAATCAGTTTGGGGCTGATTTTTTTAACATTGCCCTTCCCAAAGAGATAACTGGTTCAAATGCAGTTGATAATGGCAAAACGGATAGGGATCAGACCAGGCAGAGTGATATAAGAGAAAATTCTCAGCAGCATACGCCAACAGAACAAAATGCTGAAAAAACATTAACCTCAAATTTTGCGAATGCATCCACGAGTGCCAAAGGGGTTACTCAAGATGAGATTATTAAAAAGTATACGCCGCAGTTTGGTTATCTGCAAAATCTCGCCTTAAGCCGCTTAAACGCTTTGTACGCAGCGGCTGTGCAAGAGTACGAACAAGGAAAAAAATCCGGGACATTAAATCGCTCTGCGCTTGCTGAAAAATATATTCAGGCTGGGAACATGCTTGAGGCCAGCGTGGACAATCAATTCTACCGAACTCTGGATGCGATGCAGGCTGAACTAATTGCCAATCATCTTTCAACCGATATTATTAATACTGAAAAAAATGAATATGAAAAGGCTAAATCTGCCGAACGATTTCAGTTATTATCCAAAGCTCGTAAATAGAAAGAGGCCGCTCATAAGAGAGCGGTCTCTTTCTATTGGCAGAATCTAGAGAAGTTATTTATCCAATCGTGAGAGATCCGCATCTACAAGTGGGAGCGGTTCCCATACCTTACTGACATTGGGCAGAGTCCATCCTTCAGCGCGATAGCATTTGTTATGGGCTAGGCGCTTTCATCACCGAAGCCCCGATGTTCAGCTTTAGCTGAACGAGGTTACTTAAAAATAACTTGTCCATTTTCGATTGAGTCGATGATGGCCAAAGATTCTAATTGAATACCTTTTTCGAGAATGCGTTGTCTGCCTTCTTGAAATGTTTTTTCTATAACGACTCCTGCACCGGCAATTTCCACCTCACTCTGGGACAGCAAGTTAATTAATCCAATGAGTGCACTTCCGCTAGCTAAAAAATCATCAATAATTAATACCTTGTCATTAGAAGTTAGGAACTCCTTTGATATCTTTATCGTATATTCCTGCTCTTTTGTATAGGAATAAATTCTTGCTTCGTAAACATCTTGAGTCATGTTAATGCCAGCATGTTTTTTAGCAAATACAACGGGTACAAAGTTAAAGTATTGAGCAACAATACTTGCAATAGCAATACCAGAGGTTTCAATGGTAACTATTTTTGTAACTTCTTTATGGGCGAATCTATGTTTGAATTCCTTACCTATTTCATTGAATAGCGAAATATCTAACTGGTGATTTAAAAAGTTATCAACCTTAATAATGCGATTTTCAATGATTTTTGCGTCGTTTCTGATTTTATCCTTTAAAAGCTGCATATGATAAATACTCCCTCCCTCCATGAAAAGCTCCTTGTAAGTTTGCGAAAATATAATAATAACAAGAATAACTTGATTGCCTTAAAAAATCAAATAAAGTTTTTTACAGTAATTTTCAGGTGGGCTAGAGTTCTACATCGCCGCTAAGAATTGTACCATCCTCTTGACAGGATACCATAATTCAAGTACACTTATACCCGCTAGGGGTATACCGTAGAATGGTATAGTCGTTGCTATTATTTATTTGCAAGGAAGGTGCTTTCATGAATGTATCCATTAACAAAGATAGATGTCCTCAAAATCATCCTTGTCCTTCAATAAGGGTCTGTCCGGTGGGGGCGATTGAACAAATTGGTTTTAATGCTCCTGTGATTAATCAAGATAAATGTATCGGGTGTAAAAAATGCGTGAAATATTGTCCGATGGGAGCTTTTCAAGTAGGCGAGTGAATCCGGTATGGGAACTGTTCCCATTCGTAGAAGTGGAAGGAGTGAACTCGTGCGGCTAAAACCGAATAAAAACGGAAATCCTTTACGAATGAGGGATTTCCATAAGTTATACCTTTTAAAGGTTAAAGCGGCATATAAAGCGGACTTATAAAGCGGACTTTAGGATTTGGAGGACGTCCTGACTATTAATGGGGCGGAATTCACCTAAAGTCCCTTTTTTTGTGGCGGCATCGGCCATGAGTTCGAGCTTTTCTTCATCAATATTAACTGATCTTAGTGTTGTCGGAAGCCCTAAGGTGATAAAGAATTCTTTCGTTTTGGAGATGGCTGTTCTCGCTATAGTATAATTATCTTCATTAGGGTTTAAGCCCCAAACGTTGACACCATAGTTCTTAAAGACTTCAACGGTGCTATCTTCTAAGACATGCTCCATCCAATGCGGTGTGATAATGGCAAGTCCCACCCCATGAGTGATGTCATAATAAGCGCTCAGCTCGTGTTCGATAGGATGACAGCTCCATTTCCGCATTTTTCCATAAGACAGAAGCCCATTGATAGCTAAACTGGAGGCCCACATCAAATTAGCCCGAGCTTCATAATTATTGGGTTCCTCCAGAGCAATAGGACCATAATGAATACATGTTTTTAAGATAGCCTCAGCTAATCGGTTCTGTACATATGCACTTTTTATATTGCTGAAATAGGCTTCGAAAACATGACTCATAATGTCGGCAATGCCTGCAGCAGTTTGATTTTTAGGGACAGAATAGGTGTAAGTCGGGTCAAGAATTGAGAACTTAGGCGCCATTAAGGGATGTCCCATTCCAAGTTTTTGGTTTGTCTCAGGATTACTGATGACTGCGATAGGATCCATTTCGGAGCCTGTCGCAGCTAGAGTTAAAATTGTACCGATGGGCAGAGCATTCTCGAATTGTCCTTCACCGATCATTAAATCCCAAGGATCGCCGGAATAAGAATAACCCGCGGCAACTAGTTTCGCGCAATCAATGGTACTTCCTCCTCCAATAGCTAAGACGAAATCAATTTGATGGTTATGGCAAAGGTCAATTCCGCGGCGGACACTCTCAATTTTTGGATTTGGATCTACTCCGGAAAGTTCCCAAAAGGGGATGTTTGTTTCCCTTAATAGCTTTATTGCCTGATCGTATAATCCGATTTTTTTAATACTTCCGCCGCCGTAAATAAGAAGTACCCGTGAACCAAATTCTAATATTTGTTCTGGTAGTTTCTGAATCTGGTCTTTGCCAAAGAAAATTTTAGTGGGGATTGAGTAATCAAAGTTTAACAAAGTATAGACTCCTTTCTCCTTGTTCTGTTGAAACAACATAGATTAAGGCTGATTCTCTGAATTATAGTTTTTGCGAAAATGAGATTTAAATGTCACCTTTTCAATAAATCCTTCTATTTGTGGAATGAGGAAGTCACTCTTATACAAAGAAAACCAATGATCGGCTTCAGGAATTGTTGCAAACTCAATGAAGGGGGATAATTTCGAGCTTTCTTTTACTTTCTCATAAATTGGATCATTTTCTCCGGCCAGCATTAGGCACGGCACCGACATGGTTTTTAAGAGCTCAGTGCTATTAGTTCTTGGTTCTTCGACTGCCGCTAATAACGCCTTTCTGTCATTCAATAAAAACCTTCGTTTATGCTCGTCAGAGATGTTATGTTGCGGGACCCAATGTTCAAGGTTTACGACAGAGTCCCGTAAAGAAAGCATATCATTTTCGTAAGGATGGATGGCATCCAGAATAAAAGCTTTAAAGCGCGACGTGAACCACTTCATTAATCCAAAGGAAATCCAGCCTCCCATTGAATAACCGAAGTAATGACATTTGTCAATGTTCTCAGCATCAAGTACCTTAATTACATCCTGGGCCCGTAGATATAAAGAGTATTGCTCTGAACGATGAGGTTTATCGCTCTTGCCATGCCCTCTAGCATCAATTACTATTAATTTAAAGGTTTTCTTAAGCCTTTCAACGTAGTCATAATCATACCAATCCTCTATACTGCCGTAAAATCCATGCTGCAGAACAAGGCACTCTCCCTTTGTTGTTCCTTCAATTTCATAATTGATTCTTATATCATCGTTAAGAATAAATGGCATTATTTCCCCCCGTAACCCATCAATAATATACTGTGAATTCTGTTGGAATTCTCTTTTTATAGATCAATTCCCTTTTTGGTTAATTTTCTCCACGATGTAATAAGATCTTGACCAAGGAGCTGTTCTGTGAAAGCTTCCGTTACTTCATTTGCTTCTTGATTCTTCGGTTCTATTAAGTAAAAGGAACGAGTAAGTCGTTTTCCTTTAATTCTCAGAGATTTTAATTCTTTGGCATTTAATTCTTTTCGTACGATCCAGCGTGAGACAAGGGCAATTCCTAGACCAGCAATAACAGCCTGTTTAACTGCTTGACCACTTCCAAAAACATAACTTTTTCTGACGTTGATACCCCATTCTTTAATAAGCTTGTCGCTAAAAGCGCGAGTTCCTGAACCGTTTTCCCGGAGTATCCATACTTGATCTTGGAGATGCTCAGAGGTTGCAATAGGAAGTCTAGCTAAAGGATGTTGGTTGGGAACAACCAGGATAATTTCATCCTCCATAATAGAATGGATTTGAATGTCTGTATGATTGACTTCCCCCTCCACAAGGGCAACGTCTAGTTGATTCCTTCGAACTGCTTGAATAATTTCTTCTGTATTAGCGATGGACGTTTCAATTTCTACTCCAGGATAGTGGGCAGCGAATTCAGTGACGGCAAAAGGCAAAATGTATTCTCCAATGGTATAGCTTCCCCCAACTCTCAAGCTGCCTGTAACCATGTTGGTCAAATTTTTAATTTCTTCCCTCGCCTTATCTTGTAAATTAATAATTTGTTTGGCATATTTATAATAAATCTCACCAGCGAGCGTAAGTTCCAGATGGTTGGACGAGTCGGAAGGATTGTTAAAGAGTTTTGCATCGAGTTCTTGCTCTAAACGGTCAATTTGTGTATTAACGTCAGTATTGGTAAGATAAAGTTCTTCTGCAGTATGAGAGAATTTTTTGAGCTCAACTACGGTAACGAAAGTTTTTATGGGATCGTTGATCATAGTTTACACCTCTATCAATTGAATTCTGAGAATTAGATTCTAATTATAATACTTCTTTTTCTAGCATTTAACAATGTCATAGGTGATTAAGTATATGAGGAGTAGATTCGAGGAATTTGGGTAACTATAAACTAAACTATTTTAAATGGAGAAAATATCATGCAAATGTATAATGAATTTGAGAACCATTTGTTGAATGACCGTAAACCCTCCAAGTATTTTAGTGAATTAAGCGGAACGGGAATATTTTCTCAGGAATATCCTTTTACAATGATCGGTGACTTAATGAGTACGCCTCAATCACCAAAACATCATCCCGAAGGGAGTGTTTGGAACCATACGATGATGGTTCTGGACAATGCCGCGGAAAGAAAAGATCTAAGCCAAAATCCAAAGGCATTTATGTGGGCAGCATTGCTCCACGATTTAGGCAAAGCCCCTGCTACCAAGTTGAAAAAAGGGCGGATTACTTCTTACGACCATGACAAATTGGGGGAGAGTCTTTCGACAAAATTTCTTCAGGAGCTGACAAATGATAGGGATTTTATAAGCCAAGTTTCTAAATTGGTACGCTGGCATATGCAAATTCTATTTGTTACCAAGAAATTGCCTTTTGCCGATATAGGAAAAATGTCGTCAGAGGTCTCTATCCACGAGGTCGCTCTTTTAGGGTTATGTGACCGTTTAGGGAGAGGAAATATGACCCCTGATAAAAAATTAGAAGAGGAAAAAAGCATTGTAACTTTTTTGGAGAATTGCAGTGACTATTTAAATCCGGGAGTTCATGCTGATAATTTTCAAGGTTTTATTCAGAAAATTGATTAAACCGGGCAAACAAAATCTTCACGTTAATTTTTGCATATCTATGCTTAAACCTATGGTAAAATGGATAAAGACCGGTATTGAGGTGATCAGAAATGATCATAGGTTTTGGCTTTGGAAATTCAATTCAGAGTTTTCTCATGCTTGTATTCACTTTGCTGATTAGTTATAGTTTGCAGCGGGGTTTGCGAAATTTAGGACGTGGGAAAGAAGAGAGGAAACAACGTGAGAGAAGTAAGTGTTGAACGTCTTAATGATGGTGATATTCTGGCAAAAGAAATTTACACTTCCTATGGCAAAATACTGCTTGGAAAAGGTGTCGTGCTTAAAAAGCCCTACATTGAGCGCTTAAAAGATATGGGGATTTAT
Organism: Desulfosporosinus sp. FKA; assembly: GCF_002196785.1. Lineage (NCBI taxonomy): Bacteria > Bacillati > Bacillota > Clostridia > Eubacteriales > Desulfitobacteriaceae > Desulfosporosinus > Desulfosporosinus sp. FKA. Next base: position 50,227 of record NZ_NAHZ01000027.1, read on the forward strand.
AGCATATATATTGAAGATGAATTAACAAATGATGTTGTCATAGAGGATGTTATTTCCGATCAACACCGCTTCGATGCTTTGAAAGCAATCGAGACCTCCTGTAAAACGATTCACAGTGATAAAGATAAAGACAAAGATAAAGAAATAGATATCAAAGAATCTGTGAGCAATATCGTACAGGATATTCTCTTTCAAAAGGATATAATGATTAGCCTAATGGATATGCGAAGTTTGGATAATCAGGTGTACTTCCATTCTGTCAATGTTTGTGTATTGGCTACTGTCCTGGGAAAAGGGCTCGGTCTGCCGGTGGAGAAGCTTAATGATCTTGCTCAAGGTGCTTTGCTCCATGATGTGGGAATTATCAATTTGCCAAAAGAAATTATTAATAAACGGGGCCCCCTGACAAAGGAAGAACAAGAGATATACCAGACTCATACAATTCAAGGTTATGAGCTTATCCGTAAAAGGCCTGAAAGCAGCATTATAACCGCCCATATGGCCTATCAGCATCATGAATGGACTAACGGGAAGGGTTATCCTCGTCAGCTGAAAGGTACCTCAATTCATCCCTTGGCGGAAATTATTGCCGTTGCCGATTTCTATGATTGTTTGATTCATGGTTCTCCCGCTATTCCGAGGGTATTGCCCCATGTGGCTTGCGAAATAATGATGGCTAACGCCGGTGTTCGTTTTCGGCATGAATTAATAAATGTCTTTTTAAGGCACATAGCAGCTTACCCAACTGGATACACGGTCAAGCTTAATAATGGAGAAACAGGAGTCATTGTAGGACAAAATAAAGGCTTGCCAACTCGTCCTATCGTGCGTGTTTTCGAAGGAAAAGTTAATCTCAAGCAAGTGCGAGTTGTTGAACGCGATCTTGTCGAAGAACGAACATTATTTGTAGATTATATTATAGAATAAAAACGAAAGCCTTGACAGAGTTCAAGGCCTTCGTTTTTATTCATTTGGGTGTCTCGGGCAGCTAGAGTAAAACAAAATTTGAGAAAAAGGTACCGATAATGATAACCAATAAAGCTATTGCTGCTGTCAAAATACTTTGATACAAATTATACAATGGTTTTGATCTCCCCATTCTGAGAAGTCGTTTGTAAAGTTCTGGTGCTAATTCTTCAAGAACCTTCAATTTTTCCGGTACAGTATTTGATTCCCCTGTAATGTCTTGAAATTCATGGCATAATTGCTCATTCTTCCACTGAATAATCCACTCAAAGACTTTGTTTCGGGTGATTGGCTGGGGGGTATGAGGAACGTCAAAATTTAAACTCACGGTTGTTCCAAAATGAGTAAATTCCTCATCAGAATAGCCGGCATTTCTCAATCCATCAATAAAGGCATCACGCATAATTGCGTTATCTAAAGTAATAGTTATAGCCATGGACAATTCCGATGGCTGAGAGAATTCGCCTAGTTTGAAACCCGTTAACCACCAGTGAAGGTCTTTCCTGGTAAAAAGTATTTTCCCATTTTTCCTTAACGTAAAGGACATTGGCAAGAGCTCATTGTCGTCAGCACTTTTATAATAAGAACCCAACATATAACTTAGGGGATTGCGATTCGGAGTCCTTGTATAGATCCCGATTTCTGCTCCTGAAACTAAATCATATTGCCCCTTCCAAAAGCCGATCATCCATTGCTTGTCATTATAGTCAAAGAAAATGGGTTCACAGTCAATGATCATTCCCATTGGTGCTGCTGCCACATCGAAAAAATGACAATAGCCAATCTTCCTCTGCCAAGGGTCCATATTTGAATAAAAAATATCCTGGTTAGGATCATAAGAATAACCGGAAATCTCTATTATTTCATCAAGTGTTTTATTCCCTGTCTCATCAGGTATAGATGCTAATTTATCGTAGTTTTCCTCTGAAATAATCCCGCTGTTAAATAACGTTAACTGTTCGGGCATAATGATACTCCCCCTTTTATATTATAGTACGGGCTTGGGGGGTTAGAGTTGCATAAAATTGTATGTTTTTTGCAGACATGACCAGAAAGAAATGTAATTAGGTTGAGTATGGACGAAAGAAGTTACAATAAGAAAATAACGATAAGTGCTTATTATCAAGCCATACACTAAATATTCTTAACATTCTAAATAATTTAGTGTATTATATACAAAACAAATAAATGATAGGAGGAGTATAGTATGGAAGAGAAACGCCGTGAGGGATTATTGGAGGAAAAGCGGTTGTTTTTCCCTCCTTTAGAGTTTCGTTCTAAAGCCGTTATTCAAAATTCGGAAGTTCATGAACTTGCTCGTGATCGGGAGAAATATTGGGGCGAACAAGGGGAAAGGCTGCACTGGTTTAAACCTTGGGACAAAGTTTTAGAATGGAACCCTCCTTTCGCCAAGTGGTTTGTTGGCGGAAAATTAAATGCGGCCTATAATTGCTTGGACCGGCATTTGGAAGGTGCGCGCAGAAATAAAGCCGCCTTGATTTTCGAAGGCGAATTGGGAGACCGGAGAGTTTTAACGTATCAAGATCTTCAACGTGAGGTATCTCAGTTTGCTAATGTTCTGAAGTCGTTTGGGGTAGAAAAGGGCGACCGTGTGACAATTTATATGCCGATGATTCCTGAGGCTGTCATTGCGATGCTCTCTTGTGCCCGAATCGGTGCTGCCCATTGTGTCGTTTTTGGGGGCTTTAGTTCTGATGCTTTAAAGGATAGAATTCTTGATGCTCAGGCAAAAGTGGTTGTTACCTCAGATGGAAGCTATCGTCGTGGAAATATTATACCTTTAAAAGAAAGTGTGGATCAAGCATTACGTGGTGTTAGCTGTGTCGAAAAAGTTGTGGTTATTCAGCGGACGGGACACCCTGTGGACATGAAAGCTGAACGGGATGTGTGGTATCATGAAGTCATCAGGAATGTGACTCATCTTTGTCCCGCAGAACCTATGGAAGCCGATGATATGCTCTTTATTCTTTATACCAGCGGAACGACCGGTAAACCTAAAGGGGTGGTTCATACTGTCGGCGGTTATATGGTAGGCGTATCGACAACTCACGAATGGGTATTTGATATTAAAGATGAGGATGTTTATTGGTGTACCGCGGATGTCGGCTGGATAACAGGGCATAGTTATTTGGTATATGGCCCTTTGTCAAATGGAGCAACAGTTGTGATGTACGAAGGAGCACCAGATTACCCTGAAAAGGACCGTTATTGGGAAATTATTGAGAAATACAGAGTAACCATTTTATATACGGCACCAACTGCGATTCGCACCTTTATGAAATGGGGAGAAAACTATCCTGCGGGCAGGGATCTCTCAAGCTTACGGCTTTTAGGGTCGGTAGGGGAACCAATTAATCCTGAAGCTTGGATGTGGTATTACAAACATATTGGGGGAGAGCACTGCCCAATTGTTGATACCTGGTGGCAGACAGAAACCGGTATGATTATGATGACGCCTGTTCCTGGGATTACTCCTTTAAAGCCGGGGTCATGCACAACCCCCTTTCCAGGTGTTTGTGTTGAAATAGTAGATCCGTCAGGTAAACCTGTTCCTAAGGGTGAGGGCGGGTATTTAGTAGTTTGCGAGCCATGGCCGGCAATGCTGAAAACAGTCTATGGCGATGATAAACGTTATGTGGATACCTATTGGAGCGATATTCCAGGCGCTTATTTCACGGGAGACGAAGCAAAGTGGGATGAAGATGGATACTTCTGGATAATCGGGCGTGCCGATGACGTTATCAATGTTTCAGGGCATAGAATCGGAACAGCTGAAGTAGAAAGCGCTTTGGTTGATCATCCATCGGTTGCTGAAGCTGCTTGTGTTGGCAAAACTCACGATATCAAAGGTCAATCAGTATTTGCCTTTGTCAGTGTCAAAGAGGGAATTGAGATAGGAGATCAACTTATTAATGAACTTAAATCTCATGTGGTGATGAAAATTGGTTCACTAGCCCGACCTGATGATATTTTTTTAACAGCTGAATTACCCAAGACCCGAAGCGGAAAGATTATGAGGCGCCTTCTCAAAGATATTGCTGAGGGCCGAGCCATGGGTGATACCACGACTCTGGCCGATGCAACGGTCATTAATTTCCTTAAAAAGAATATTGATGCCCATAAGATTCGCGATGCCCGTAAGGCTGCAATGAGATTAGGAAATAGAATTTTGATTCCTGATACGGCTATCGTTAACCATTGCCAAGAAGAGTCCTATGATGGGTATAGTTATACAGTATGGTTTTCAACTCCTGCCAAAGATGGCTCACCTCATCCAGTTACCAATTTCTATTGCTTCAAGTGGATAGGACGATTAAATCTCCCGGCGGAAGTGGCACTGGCAATCTCCAACATTATGATCAATAATAACAGCGCCTGCGATGCGATATTTGGTAATGGGGAACCGGATTTTAGCCATGCAGTTATCAATGAGGGGAATATTAAGGATGACTTATCTGAAGAAGGACAAATTTGCTTCTGTGGCTCAGCGGGTTGAGAAGGTATAGTTAAGCATTTTTCCAAATCCTACAATAACGAAGGCTCGTTTTTTGCGATGCGAAGAACGGGCCTCATTGTTTTGTGTCTGGCAGAGACTTTTGCAATGATTGTCAACCAGCCGTTGAATTAGTTTGCTTGGAGGGTTAAGATATTAAATATCCTGCAGGTAGATACTAACAATAATTGGGATATTAAGCCCATACCTTCCAAAGAATATACAAAGGAGTCTTAGCAATGTACAGTTTTAAAAACGACTATAGTGAAGGTGCCCACCCAAGATTATTAAAAGCTTTGAGTGAAACAAACTTTGAACAGGTTGATGGTTACGGGGAAGATCTCTATACGCAAAAAGCTGTTCAATTGCTAAAGCAAACAATAGGAAGAGATGACATTGACATTCACCTGCTTTCGGGGGGAACACAAACAAACCTTACCGCTATCTCAGCCTTCTTAAGACCTCATGAAGCAATCATTGCGGCCAACACTGGACACATATTGGTTCACGAAACGGGAGCTATCGAAGCAACGGGACATAAAATTATTTCCGTTGAAGCAGGGGATGGAAAACTTAATTCTTTGCATATTAAATCTGTTCTTGATTTACATACAGATGAACATATGGTAAAACCAAAATTAGTTTATATTTCAAATCCGACAGAAATTGGTTCGATTTATTCAAAGAAGGAACTTGAAGAGATTAGTGTCTGTTGTCAGGAGAATAATCTCTTTCTATATATGGATGGAGCAAGACTGGGCTCAGCCTTGTGTTCAGATGAAAATGACCTGGAGCTCTCTGCCTTGGCAGATCTCGTAGATGCCTTTTATATCGGCGGAACTAAAAATGGAGCACTTTTAGGAGAAGCTCTGGTAATTTGTCGCGAATCACTTAAGGAAGATTTTAGATTCCATATGAAGCAGAAAGGAGCTATGCTTGCTAAAGGTAAGGTCCTTGGTATTCAATTCCTGGAGCTTTTCAAAGATGATTTATACTTTGATATGGCTAGACATGCCAATGCAATGGCCAGTTTGCTTCGGGATGAAATAACGAAAGCAGGCTTTAACTTTTTGGTTCATTCACCATCGAATCAAATTTTTCCTATCTTACCAGATAGAATAATTTCCGAACTACAAAAGAACTACGCGTTTTATGTTTGGTCAAAGGTTGACCTCGATCATTCGTCAGTCCGTCTCGTTACTTCTTGGGCAACCAAAGAAGAAGAAGTGTTAGCTTTTATCAAGGATTTGAATGTTGCACTGTAAGTTTTGCTCTAATCGACGGCCGGGAAGGTGAAAATACGATGAAGACTACGGTTGAAGTAGGCGCTGCCATTATCATTAGGGACAAGAAAGTTTTGATTGCTCAACGGGCACCGGGTGAGGATTTAGAGGGGAAATGGGAGTTCCCGGGAGGAAAGATTGAACCCGGTGAAACTCCCCAAGATTGTTTGAGACGTGAAATCCGGGAAGAATTTGAGGTAGAAATCAAAGTTCAGGATTTTTTTGGAGAAAGTATTTATGATTATCCACATGGCACTATTAAACTGCTTGCATTTAGGTGCCAATGGTTTTCGGGTATCTTTACGTTAAATGTTCATAGTCAGATTGCTTGGATTAGTTATGACGAATTGGACAACTATGATTTTTCTCCGGCAGATATCCCTTTGGCAGAAAAGCTAAAGTCACAGATTGTAAAAGCATAAAGCAGCGTTGCTTTTGGATGATGTCAATGACAATTGCAATTTAATTGAGTGCAGTTAACCCTAAGCCAGTTGGCCTAGGGTTATTAATTGTTTTAATACACGGCTATTGTTTATATTGAGGTTCTTGTTGTTGAATGTATTGCTCTCTGCCTTTTAAAACGGTAAGAGCAGAATCAAAGGTTTGGGCAAGTTGTTCAAAAGTCTTTTTTGCTTCCTGATCTTGGGTTTCTAAAGCAAATGTTTTCATGGTTGCTGCTGCGCTTTGAACTGTAGCAATCGCTTGTGTCATTTGTGTTCCAACAGTCATTTCTCATCACCTCCTTATAAAATGTCCAAAGGACGAATAATCTGAGGTCCCACAGAGTTTCGAACAAGGATTTTCATATTTTAGTTCTTACCCTTTAGGCCTAAAAATAAGTGCTCCCATGAAGCCAAAGATGATCGCCGCCGATATTCCTGCACTTGTGACTTCAAATATGCCCGTAAGGACTCCAATGGGACCCACCCCCGCATATTCATTCAACGCTCCTTTGACCAGGGAATTTCCGAAACTGCTGATCGGAATAGATGCGCCGGCACCGGCAAATTTAATCAGAGGATCGTAAAGACCCAGCCCTCCAAGTATTGCTCCAACTACAACTAAAGCACATGTTGTATGAGCAGGAGTTAGTTTAAGTCCATCTAATAAGAGTTGCCCGATGACACAAATGCCTCCTCCGATCAGAAAAGCCCAGAGAAATTTTTCCATTGTACCGCGCTCCTTATAGTTCAATACTTACTGCGTGAGCAACACAAGGAATACTTTCCTTTTGCTGAAAGGACATAGGGGATAATAAGGCTCCTGTAGCAACAACTAAAAGCTTCTTTAAGTCGCCTTTTCTCATTCGCTTTAAGAAATGTCCAAAGGTTGTTGTTGCCGCACAGGCACATCCGCTTCCTCCTGCTAAAACAACAGGCTGGTCTTCTTTATAGATTAGAATTCCGCAATCTGTAAAAATTGCTTCCGGTATTTCTAAACCATGTTTTTTTAATAAGTCACCGGCGATCCTATGTCCAACTCTGCCCAGGTCACCGGTAGCGATGACATCATAATAGGATGGTTCTCTGTTTAAGTCTCTAAAGTGAGCTTCAATCGTATCTACTGCTGCCGGTGCCATGGCAGCCCCCATATTAAAGGGGTCGGACAATCCCATATCGATAACTCTGCCAATGGTTGCCGACGTAACTTTTGGGCCTTCTCCCTGATCGGATACTAAGGCCGCTCCAGCCCCTGTAACGGTCCATTGTGCTGTGGGAGGCTTTTGAGCCCCGTATTCCGTGGGGTATCGGTATTGCTTTTCTGAGGCAGCATTATGGCTCGACGTACATACAAGAACACGTTGGGCAAATTTGCTGTCGACAAGTTGAGCGGCCAGGGCTAAGCCTTCCATTGAGGTTGAACAGGCGCCATAAAGCCCGAGAAAAGGAACTCCGAGAGTACGTGCTGCAAAACTGCTGGGGACTGTCTGATTGATTAAATCTCCGCTTAATAAAAACTGAATATCTTCCTTTTTCAATGCTGCTTTTTTAATCGCTAATTCAGAAGCCTGTTCTTGCAGTTTTCGTTCAGCCTTTTCAAAGCTTTCTTGTCCCAGCCATATATCCTCGTGAAGAAGATCGAAATCGTCGGCTAATGAACCACGGGCTTCATGAGGTCCGCCGACAGCAGCAGAAGCAATTATGGTAGGTTTGGAATCAAAAATCCATGACTGATGACCATGCAACATTTACATCACACCCAATGCTCTTAACATTATGACGACTAATGAAACTACAAAGGCAGAAAAAACACCATAGACAATAACAGGCCCGGCTAGTTTAAACATATTGCCGCCTACTCCAAGAACAAATCCCTCACTTCGGTGTTCAATAGAAGCCGAAGCAATGGTATTAGCAAAACCGGTTACAGGAATTATGGTGCCGGCTCCTGCCCATTGAGCGATATGATCAAAAACGCCCAAACCGGTAAGTAAGACCGTGATTATAATAATAACGGCCCCAGTAGGATTTCCGGCATTCTCTTGGGAAAAATGATAATAAGTAATAAAAAACGTTTGTATTCCTTGAGCAATGACACAAATCAGGCCTCCCGCGAAGAAAGCCCTTATGCAGTTAAGGAAAATAGGCCGCTTAGGTTCTCTGTCCTGGGCAAATTTCTGGTACTCCTGTTGAGTGGGAGATAATTTTTTCTTTTTTTTGTCGGACATGGTAACACCTCTTAATGTAATAAGTAAGGACGTAATTTGTTGATAAGATGATCAAGCTTCTGGGAATTGCGGAGATACATTCCTTTAGCACTTTTGTTTTCCGTTTGCAAAGAAAAGGCTAAGAGGTCCGCCTGAACTTTTTCCAGGTTGGCATAGAGTAATTCCCTAACTTTAGGCTGGGGAAGTTCAACAGCATCGTTGAAGAGGTCAAGGAATAATTCGCCAGAGGAATCAACCTGGCAAACAAATACGTTCTCAAGAGCTACTCCCATTTTGTCAAGTTCAGTTTTTAGCCAATCTTGATTAAGTCCCAGGGAGGAAAGAGGCTCGGTGAGAATGTTCCCGTCCATAATAACAGTTTGAGGTTCAGCTTGAGGTGCCACCTTCTGTCCAACATCATGGGCAGTAATCGGCTTCTTGTCAGCTTTTAGATAGGCGTTAATTTCACCGTTAGATTCCATTACAGCGAATTCAACATCAGTCAGGTTGAAAATACTTTTCGACCGTAGTTCGGCCAGCAGGTCCTCTCCTGTCATCCGGAGCTGGAGAAGATTTTCTTCCATGATTTTTCCATGTTTAATTAACACAGTTTCCTTTCCGGTAATAAACTCGTGAATTACCTGACTCTTGATACCAAGAAAATCAAGGGCCAGTGGAAGAACAACCCAGGTTATTAAAACGACAAATCCCGAGCTCAGGTTTATAAGGTTTAAGGACATTAATGTTACCGCAACGGCTATAATAATATAGGATATAAAATTAAAAGGTTTTACTTTGGTAATGTTGCGTTTTCCGATAAGCCGCATAAATAACCATGCTATACAAAATAACGCGAGCGTTTTTAATATTAAATAAAGAGTTTCCTGCATACCTTACCCGCCTTTTTAATTGCCTTTGTATTGTGGCTCTTCAAATTCAAGCACCTTGATTCGATCTTCCAGATCCTTAATGATCACATTAGTGATTTCTAAGGAATTATTATAAACGGACTGAGCTTTTTCATTTTTTGCTTGAACGTTATAGGTTCTTAATGTACCTTGAACTCCTTTTAAGGTTGCTAAGGTTTGCTTTACCTGAGAAGCAACTGTCATACTTATCACCTCCCGAGAGTTATTATCTCTCTTGCTTTTTTTTTAATGCCTTAACAAAGCTGGAAAGTGAAGGCAGTTTGAATAGAAGTGGCATTGAGCCCTTGCCCAACAATGAGGATAAAAAAACAAGGCTGAAGCCGGCCTTGCTGTTTAAAGGTTATTGTTTACGGTTTACAAACTAGAATATTTCCAAATCATCCGGACTTTTGTCTTTGGCAGGGTTTAAGTTATCTCTCTCTTTTTCGTTGGCATTAGAGGGTGAGTTTTTAGTATTTTGCATAGAGGTATGGTTATTAGTCGTTTGCTGCGAAGCTTTATTTCCGTTTTGATTCAAGTTATAGTTCCTCCTTTTTGGAATCCGCATTTTTTTACAGTTTATAGTCTAATGGATTTTAACCTAATATAGCTAAGTATGGTTCTTGATTGATCCAATTATGTAAGCAGCGGTAAAATCTTTTTCAAGGTTTTACCGCTGCTTACATAATTAATATTCGTTAGCAATTTGCTAGACTAGGGGAGGCTGTCTTTCATTTCCAGAGTTAAGGTCTGGATAGCTCTTTTTTCAATTCGTGAGACGTAAGAACGGGATATCCCGAGAATATCGGCTATTTCTTGTTGCGAATGTTCGTTTTCTTCCAATAATCCAAATCTTAAATGAAGAACTTGACGGTCAAGAGGCGGGAGTTTTTTGACGTTTTCCAGTAATAGACGCTGATCTTCTTCGTCAGCGATTTGTTCAGGAATGGGGGTGGTATCAGCTGAAAGACTTTCTAAAATACTCAATTCGCCATCACTATTATCTTGACCAATGGGTGTATAGATGGACATTTCACCGCGGCGTTTTTTTAAGATGCGAAAGTGCATTAGGATTTCGTTATTAATGCAGCGGGCTGCGTAGGTGCTTAACTTAGCTCCTTTTTTTAAATTAAAAGTATTAATAGCTTTAACTAAGCCAACAATACCGATGGAAAACAAATCCTCGGTTCTTTCTTCAGGACCTTCATATTTTTTGACAACATGAGCGACTAAACGTAAATTGTGCTCGATTAATTTATTGCGAGCAGTTTCAATGCTCCTGCTGAGAGCTGTGTCTTCAGGAGAAGGGTTTGCGCGACTTGTCTCTAATACTTGTAGGTAGTGTAATTCTTCGTCTTTGTTAAGAGGATGTGGGAATGCGTTATTGTTGACATAGGAAACGAGCAGACTGGCGCCTTTTAGGACAGAGAGGGCAAAACCGACTAGAAGAGCCTGTAGAAACATCCGTTTCACTCCTTTCACATCAAGTTATCCTATGTGAACGGAGCAAAACTTGTGATTTAAAAGAATCTGGCAGTAATAATTATTTATTCACTGAGTGTTTAGGAGCAAACTATAAAAGCTCCTGCTAAGCAGGAGCTCAATGAACGCTGTTTTAAGTTAAATTGAAAATAGTAAGTGTCTGTAATTTATTGCATTCCAGGTTGAGGACATCCGACAGGGAAATGTTCAAGACATTAGCTAAGGCAGCTATGTAAAAGAGCTGTTTACCCAATTCTGCCTCTATAATGTCTCTGCAGTTATCGCAGAGTTTCCCTTCGAGTTGGCTGTCTAAGAGGTCTTTTAAATCGGCAAGGCTTGCATCGGGGGGGATTGACTTCTTGTGCGCATTCACTGAATGACAACCGCAATTGGTTACCGATTTGACAACGGCTCTGTTAACACGTGCCGAGGTTTCCTGGCCTTTGGACAGGATGTCCAAAATACTTTGGTGTCGGATTAACAGAGACTTCACGATATTTTGGAATTGGTCAGTGAGTTGTTCCACGAGTATCCTCACTCCTTTCTGCCTTTTCTATTATAACGAGATGGTTAGGTCGTTGTCAATTTTCGGGAGTCCAAGAGATCAAAAAGGAAAATTGACAGGCTTAAGACTTGTGTGATATAATTTTAAAATTTTGACCGGGACATTGTAACTTGTTATAATGTTAAGAAGGGGGTGGCTGAATGTTTAATGTTGGTGATAAAGTTGTTTATCCAATGCATGGTGCCGGGATCATTGAATCCATTGAGGAACGGGAAGTTCTCGGTGAAATAAGCCAATATTATGTCATGCATTTGCCTGTGGGTAATATGAAGTTATTTATACCTTTAAAGAATGTTGAAAACTTGGGTTTGCGGCAAGTTATATCTCCGGCCATGGTTAAAGACGTCTTAGAGGTGTTAAAGACAAAAGACACGGCAACGACCCTGGCCTGGAATCGACGCTATCGTGCCAATCTGGAAAAGATTAAGAGCGGTAATATTTTTGAAGTAGCTAATGTAGTGCGCAGCCTTGCTCAAAGAGAAAGCGAAAAAGGACTTTCAACCGGGGAAAAAAAGATGTATGAAAACGCTTGCCAGATCTTGATTAGTGAGCTTGTTCTGACGGAAGGATCTGAAGAGGCCGCGGTTAGGCAATGGGTTTCTAAAGCCCTGGCTTAAAGGGTTATATTCTCTTTGCTTGAAAATAAATGGAATTAACTGTATAATTGGAAAGACTTTTAGTCAAACTATGATAAAAGAAAAGGAGGTGAAATGATGATTCGCAATTTAATTCGCGGGATCATCACCCTATTATTTGGCGCATTAGGATTTTATGTAGATTACTTATTACTGCGTCTTAACCTTTTACAATCGTTCAAATGGAGTTTTTCCCCGGTTTGGACCTATGCTGCTATGATTTTCCTCTTTGCTTGCCTGGGTTTTCTAGTGGCACCTGTGACTATTCGTTCTGTTCTTAAACTGATGCGGTGGCTGGATTCCCGCTTAACCAGAGTTCCGACTCATGATCTGATGGGTGGGGCTATTGGTGGAATTATTGGACTTATTATTTCAAGTTTATTTAGTAATTCATTTATTAGTATCACCTTTTTTGGCCCACTCCTTGCGGTACTTTTAAGCCTTTTCTTAGGTTATCTTGGCGTAACGATAGGTATGAAACGTAAAGAGGATGTTTTGGGATTCCTTAATTTCATTCCCAAGTTTAGAGATCGCGGAGAAAAACAGAAGGAAGTAAAGGATGATCAGATTTTAGAGGCTGGGGAGAGTACCGTTGTTGAGGCTCCTCACTATAAAATTCTTGATACAAGCGTAATTATTGACGGCAGGATCGCAGATATTGTTAAAACAGGGTTTATTGAGGGAACGTTACTAATTCCAAGCTTTGTATTAGAAGAACTTCGTCATATCGCAGATTCTTCTGATCTGTTGAAACGAAATCGAGGGCGCCGAGGGCTGGATATTCTTAATCAGATCTCGAAGGAAACAGCTATTAGGGTTCATATACACGAACAGGATTTCGAAGATATTAACGAGGTAGACAGTAAACTGGTACGTTTAGGTCAAGTTTTAGATTCTCCTCTTTTAACCAATGATTATAATTTGAATAAAGTCGCTGAACTCCAAGGCGTCAAGGTTTTGAATATTAATGAATTAGCCAATTCCCTGAAACCAATTGTTCTCCCGGGAGAAGAAATGCTGGTTCAAGTCATGAAAGAAGGAAAGGAACCGGGTCAGGGTGTGGCCTATCTGGATGACGGAACGATGATTGTAGTCGATACTGGCCGCCGTTATATGGGGCAAAATATTACCGTATTAGTAACCAGTGTTCTGCAAACAGCTGCCGGCCGTATGATTTTTGCAAAACCTAAAAGTTCTCTGGAAAAAAAGTCGATGGGTCTTCGTCCAACGGATGAGGTGAATGCGATTGGCTGAATTAGGCATCGTTATTCCTGCAGCGGGCCAAGGTAAACGGATGGGGGCCGAAGGCAATAAACAATTTCTCAGCTTAAAGGGACAACCAATTTTAGTCCATACGGTAAGAGTATTTCAAATGTCCGACTGCGTCTCGGAAATAGTGATTGTTGGGGCAGAAAATGATCTTGCCTTGATCGAAGATCTTGTTAGTCGGTATAATTTAGATAAAGTAGCAAGAATTTGTCAAGGCGGAGTCCAACGTCAAGATTCCGTTCGCTTAGGGGTACTAGCGCTCAGTCCTACTATTCAACGAGTAGTGGTTCATGATGGGGCTAGGCCCCTTTTGACGTTGAAGGATTTTCATCGCTTTTTGCAAGCTGCCGAGGGGTTTTCGGCAGCGATCATGGGGATTCCGGTCAAGGATACTATTAAACAGACCAATAATTCCGGAAGTGTGACAGATACCCTGCCCAGAGAACGTTTACGGGCAGTACAAACTCCTCAGATCTTTGATCGTCAGACATTAGAAACTGTACACCTCCGTGCTGCTTCAAACGGGTACTATGGCACAGATGACGCATCTTTGTTAGAATGGATGGGGTATCCGGTACAGGTCATTGAGGGCGCTCAGGAGAATATCAAGGTTACTACGCCTGAGGACCTTTGGTTAGCGGAACGAATTTTAACAATGCGCGAAACATAGATTGGGGTGTTGAAAATTAGAGTTGGAATAGGGTATGATGTTCATGCCTTGGTTGAGGGGAGACCTTTGATCCTAGGGGGAGTGGAAATTCCCTATGAAAGAGGTTTGCTTGGACATTCGGATGCGGATGTTTTAATTCATGCTCTTATGGATGCGTTGTTAGGGGCATTGGCGCTTGGAGATATAGGCTCTCATTTTCCTGATCATGATCCCCGGTATGCAGGAATTTCTAGTCTTCTTTTGCTGGAACGTGTTGCCGAACTGATTAAAGGTCAAGGTTACTGCGTTGGAAATATTGACAGTCTTATTGTGGCAGAGCGTCCGAAGCTTGCTCCTTTCATACCCCAGATGCGCTCAAATCTCGCTCGGGCTTTAGATGTTGACATTGAAAGTGTATCAGTGAAAGCAACAACTACGGAACGACTGGGCTTCGAAGGACGAAGTGAAGGCATTGGAGCCCAGGCTATTGTTAATGTCGTAAAGGATAAGAGATAAACATGCTTTAAAATTCTTTTGTCCTAAGAGAGGGAAATCCTCAGAGAATTTTTTTAAGGTGGTTTGTATGAAAGAAGTTAGGACAAGATTTGCTCCAAGCCCGACAGGCTATATGCATATCGGCAACTTAAGAACTGCAATTTATGAATATTTAATTGCGAAATCTCAGGACGGAAAATTTTTATTAAGAGTAGAAGATACGGATCAAGCCCGTTTTGTCGAGGGCGCTGTTGAAGTGATTTTAAAAACACTGAATATTGTTGGCTTAAAGTACGATGAAGGCCCTGACATCGGAGGACCTTATGGACCTTATGTCCAAAGTCAAAGGAAATCAATCTATAAGGAATATGCCGATAAGCTTGTTGAATTAAAGGGCGCTTATTACTGCTTTTGTTCGAAAGAGCGAGGCGAAGGCTTAGAAAACGGCAGTCAATCCGCAGCTGCACCGACCAAGCATCATTGTCAATGTAAACATTTAAAATCTGCAGAAATCTCGGAAAAGCTAAGCAATAATGAATCGTATGTTGTGCGGCAATGGATACCTGAGGAAGGTACAACAGAGTTTCATGATCTTGTCTATGGAACGGTTTCTGTTGCCAATTCTGAACTCGATGAGGGAGTACTCTTAAAGTCTGATGGATTGCCAACTTATAATTTTGCCAATGTAGTCGATGATCATTTGATGGAAATCACCCATGTCGTACGGGGATCGGAATACCTCTCCTCCACACCGAAATATAATTTGCTTTATAAGTCCTTTGACTGGGATATTCCAGAGTATATTCATTTACCGCCAATCATGAAAACGGCTGAGAAGAAATTAAGCAAACGCGAAGGCGATGCCTCTTTTGAAGATTTTATTTCTCAAGGGTACCTGCCGGAAGCTATTGTGAATTATATTGTCTTGCTGGGATGGAATCCGGGGACTAATGAAGAATTCTTCACGCTCCAAGAGCTTGAGAAACTATTTAATGTCGAAGGCTTAAGCAAGTCACCGGCGATCTTTGATGTCAATAAATTAAAGTGGATGAACGGCGAATATCTGCGAAGGCTAAGTCTGGAAGAATTTAATGCTTTAGCCCTGCCTTATTATCAAGATGCGCTTGGCGCAGGTATTGATGTCCAAAAGGTCAGTGCTTTATTACAAAAGAGAATAGAGATTCTCAAGGAAATCCCTGAGAAGATTGATTTCTTCAAGAGCCTCCCGGATTATGATATTAACCTATTCGTCCATAAGAAAATGAAAACGGATGTCGTCAATTCCTTAAGTAATTTAAAGGCAGCCCGTGAGGCCTTAACTGCTCTGGAGAACTGGGACCTGTCTGAACTGGAGAAATTACTGGCTGATGTCATTTCCCAACTTGGGGTCAAAAACGGACAAGTTCTCTGGCCTCTTAGAACTGCTCTTTCTGGTAAGGAGTCAAGCCCGGGCGGCGGTGTAGAATTGGCTGAAATATTGGGTAAAACAGAAACCCTGCGCAGACTAGACATTGGGATCAGTAAATTATCAGTATAACATTAACCTGGAGCTATATGAAATAATGTCTAAAAATGGTATGACACTTTATTGACAGCGGCGGGAATCTGTCCTATAATTGGTCATTAATTAATAATTAAGGCTATGATGAGAAAGAGTACAAAAAGGAATTGCCCTTAGCGAAGATGGGATTGGTGTAAGCCATCGGCAGGAATTTTTGGAAGTGCATCTCTGAGCTGAAAGGCAGAATTAGAGTATGTCTTTCCGTGTTAACTGCGTTAAAGTTTTAAGCTGGAATGACTTGGGTCGTTCAATCAGAGTGGAACCGCGGAACCTTTCGTCTCTGGACGGAGATTCCGCTTTTTTGTGCCCAATTTTTGGCTGAGAGAATACGATGAAAAAGGAAAGGGGTGTCTGCCAGCGATGATATTTGGGCAACTTCGGCGCGATATTCGCGTTATTTTTGAACGGGATCCTGCTGCTAAAAGTATACTAGAGGTTATCTTTTGTTACCCGGGTTTTCATGCGGTGCTTTTTCATCGCCTAGCTCATTGGTTATATAAACACAATTTTGTAATTTTACCGAGGATGATCTCTCAATTTTCAAGGTTTCTCACGGGAATTGAGATTCATCCGGGCGCTACAATTGGGCAAGGTTTTTTTATCGATCATGGCAGCGGTGTAGTGATTGGCGAAACCGCGGAGGTAGGTGATAATGTTACTTTGTATCAGGGGGTTACTCTTGGAGGAACCGGAAAAGAAAAAGGCAAACGTCACCCGACTATTGGCAATAATGTTGTAATCGGGGCGGGGGCTAAGATTTTAGGTTCGTTTAAAGTTGGAGATAATGTTAAAATAGGAGCGGGCTCCGTTGTAAATAAATCTGTTCCCAGTGATACAACTGTCGTAGGTATACCAGGCAAGATTGTCCTTCATCATGGGGTGCCCATTAAAAAACCTGATTTGAGACATGACGATCTTCCGGATCCAGTCAATGAAATGCTGCGATGTTTAATGCAGCGAGTAGAATTTTTGGAAAAACGTTTAAAAGAAGAGGAGAGTCGATACAATGTCTTTGAAATTATTCAACACCATGACCCGGCAGAAAGAGGAGTTCAAGCCTCGAGAGAGCGGGAAAGTTGCGATGTATGTCTGCGGTCCGACGACGTATAATTACTTTCATGCGGGAAACGCACGGATGCTTGTCGTTTTTGACATGATAAGACGTTACTTTATGTATAAAGGCTATGAGGTCCGCTACGTACAAAATTTTACGGATGTTGATGACAAAATTATTCAGAGGGGTAATGTGGAAGGAATGGACCCTCTGGCTTTAGCGCAAAAGTATATCGATGAGTATTTTAAAGACGCTAAAGCTCTTAATATTCTTCCGGCTACGGTTCATCCCAAAGCCACGGAACATATACAGGAAATGCTCGAAATTATCCAGGGGTTGATTAATAAAGGGCTTGCCTATGACGTCGATGGGGATGTGTATTTTGCCGTAGATCGGTTTCCCGGTTATGGAAAGCTCTCGGGCAGAACATTAGAAGATATGAAGGCCGGTGCAAGGGTTGAAGTGGATGAGCGCAAACAGCATCCTATGGATTTTGCACTTTGGAAAAAGGCTAAACCGGGAGAACCAGCATGGAAAAGTCCCTGGGGTATGGGACGCCCCGGGTGGCATATTGAATGTACGGCTATGTCTCTGAAATACTTGGGAGCGGGCTTTGACATTCATGGCGGGGGCGGAGATTTGGTTTTCCCGCACCATGAAAATGAAATCGCTCAAACGGAAGGGTATTTAGATGGTCAAACCTTTGCACATTATTGGATGCATAATGCTTTCCTGACGATTAATCAGGAAAAGATGTCTAAGTCCCTAGGGAATTTCTTTACGACTCGGGAACTGTTGGTCAAAAATTCCGGAGAAGTGATTCGCTTTTATTTGCTTGGAACTCATTATCGCAGTCCTCTGGATTTTAACGACGAGAATCTGGGAATGGCCCAAAAAGGGCTTGAACGATTACAGACAAGCGTTCGTTTAGCCCAACAGGCCTTGGAAAGGACGGAATCCGTTAAAAATGAACAGGTTGAGCAAGGATTACTGAAGGCCGCAGAAGAAGCCCGTAAAGCCTTTGAAAAGGCGATGGATGATGATTTCAATTCAGCTTTAGCTTATGCGGCGCTTTTTGAATTAGCCAAGACGATGAATGGATCTGTACAAGAACATCCTGTTTTTTCGGAAGGCCTGGCTAAGGCTCAAAAAACTCTCATTGAACTGGGAGAAGTATTGGGATTCGATTTTCTGCATCCGGCTCAAGTTCAGGTAGAAAATGAAGAGATGCTTTCTAAGGTAATGGATCTCGTTCTTCAGATTCGCTCTAAAGCTCGACAGAAGAAAGACTGGGAAATGTCGGATTTTATCCGAGATGCCTTTAAGGCTCAGGGAATTGTAATTGAAGATACTCCACAAGGTGCGAGGTGGAAGATTAAATAGGTTGAAAGGTGACCGTATGCGCAGTTGGCAAGAAATGAATCCTTTAACCCTGGCGTATTTGGGAGACGCTGTCTATGAATTATGGGTTCGAACCCATTTGCTGGAGTTAGGGAATGAAAAAGTTAAGGAACTTCACAAACAAGCAATTAGTTATGTTCGGGCGGGGGCTCAAGCGAAGGTTTTACAAGCCCTTTTTCCGGAACTTGATGATGTTGAGCGGAAGGTTGTTTTGCGTGGGCGAAATGCTAAAGGCGGGTACCCGAAAAATGTTGACGTTGTAACCTATCGTTATGCTACAGCCTTTGAAAGTTTAGTTGGATATTGGCAATTAAGCGGACAAGCTCAACGTATGCAATGGGCCTTTAATCAAGTCGATGGGGTTATCAGCAAGGGACCGGACAAAATCGATTTTGAAGAAGAATGATAAAGAGGAAAGAAGGCTGTCGAGATGAGAGTGGATCTAATTCAATACACGCCAGATCCGGAAAAAGTGGTGGCTGCTGCTGCTCGTTTGTGTTATTCGGCAGATCCTGTGCCTGAACTTTTGGATCGCTTAGAAGATGAGACGGTGGCGCGCTTTGTGCGAAAACTGCGTGATATGGGACATTTATCGCCCTTTGAACATGTGTGTTTTCAGTTTTCAATCGACGGTGTCTCGCGGGTCTTATCCCATCAATTAGTGCGTCATAGAATCGCTAGTTATTCTCAGCGCTCTCAGCGTTATGTCAAAGAGAATGGTTTCGAATATGTCGTTCCCCCCAGCATTCAGCGCAGCCCTGAGGCTATGGAGCGTTTTGCAAAGGTTATGACAAACCTTCAAGAAGAATATCTAGCCCTTCAGGCTATGGTGCCTGCAGAAGATGCTCGTTTTGTTCTGCCCAACGCCTGTACCACCTCTTTAATGGCGACCTTTAACGCTCGCTCGTTATTAAATTTCTTTGAACATCGAACCTGCATGAGGGCACAATGGGAAATTCGCGCTCTGGCAGAGAAAATGCTGGAACTGGTACGGGTCGCAGCTCCAAACCTTTTCAGCGAGGCGGGGCCAACCTGTGTGACTCAGGGAGTGTGTCATCAGGGCGCTTATAGCTGCGGAAGATTACAAACCCTTAAAGGAAAGAAGACGTGAACAAGTTGAACGATGAAATCGTTTATGGTAAAAATCCGGTTATTGAACTGCTGAGGAGCGGTAAACCTGTCAATAAAGTACTTATGGTTTCGGAGAATACGAGCGAGAGGAATCATGAAATCCTTTCTCTCCTGCAGGAACGGAACATTCCCTACCAGTTTGTAAAACGACAGGTTCTTGACCGCTTAGTGCAGAAGGAAAGTCATCAAGGTATTTTGGCTTATATTGCGGCAAGAGAATATGCCGAAGTTGAGGACATTTTGGCACTGGCTGAAGAACGGCAGGAAGATCCCTTTATCTTGATGCTGGACGAAATTGAAGATCCGCATAATCTGGGGGCCTTGCTGAGAACCGCTGATGCTGTGGGGGCCCATGGAGTTATTATTCCGAAACGCCGCAGTGTTTCTTTGACTGGAACTGTTGCTAAAACATCGGCCGGAGCAGTTGAGTATGTTCTGGTCGCTCGTGTAAGTAATTTAGTCCAAACCATTAAGGATTTAAAAAAGAGAGGCTGCTGGGTGTCCGGAGCGGAAGCCGGAGGAGGTCATGTATTTACAGCAGATCTCACAGGCCCGCGAGTTATCGTCATTGGCAGTGAAGGCAAGGGGATCAGCCGTCTCTTAAGGGAGAATTGCGACGAGATTGTCAGTTTGCCTATGAAAGGCAGAGTAACTTCGCTTAACGCCAGTGTCGCAGGATCCGTGATGCTCTATGAGGTCTTGAGACAAAGATCTATGAAGCAATAAACCAGAGACGTTGTAGGAATGTGAAATTGTTAAGCTAAAGCTGAACATCGAAACTTCAGTGGGGGGCGGAGTCTCCCATCGAAGAAAGTACGATTGGATAAAAATTAGACTTGAAAGATTGGGCGTCACTGGTTATGATACTTCTAAAAGAGTCGCTTTCACCCAATATTGAACTTCGGACTTTGAATATCAGGTCTCAAATGACGCCTATGCGACAGAACAACCAAAACTTCGCCTTGACGCTTTTCTTAGGGGTCGGGTATAATGAGAATGTTCCCGTGGACAAGGGCTAGGCGAGATTGCGTCTTCTTCATGACGACATTGTAGGGGGGATCAACTTGACTTTTCAAGCCCAACCAGAACTACCAGAGTGCGAAATCATCGACATTATCGTAGATGAAGAGATGGTTGAGCTTGCCAAGGAAGGCGACGCTACAGCACTAGAGTATCTAATCAACAAATATAAGAACTTCGTTCGGGCAAAGGCTCGTTCCTATTTTCTCATAGGTGCGGACCGCGAAGATATTATTCAAGAAGGAATGATTGGACTCTATAAGGCCATAAGAGACTTTCGCGGCGATAAGCTCTCATCGTTCAGGGCATTTGCGGAGTTATGTATAACCCGCCAGATTATTACTGCTATTAAAACAGCTACAAGGCAGAAACACATTCCCCTTAACTCGTATGTCTCACTCAATAAGCCGATATATGACGAAGATTCTGATCGGACGCTGCTTGATGTTATCTCTGGGACTCGTATTACGGATCCGGAGGAACTGATCATCAGCCGTGAGGAATTCGATGACATTGAGGAAAAGATGGGTGAGATTCTCAGTTCCTTAGAATGGAAGGTACTGATGTCTTACTTGGAAGGGAAGTCCTACCAGGAAATTGCTGTTGACTTGAAAAGACATGTGAAATCAATCGATAACGCGTTGCAGAGAGTGAAGAGGAAACTTGAACGTTATCTTGAACGTCGGGATGGGTGATTTTACATAAATTCCTGGAAAGAAAATGCTTGCATTTTTTTATAAAAAGTGCTAGATTATATGAGTGCCCCTCAACAAGAGAGGTACTAACAAAATGCCAACGTAGCTCAATTGGTAGAGCAGCTGATTTGTAATCAGCAGGTTGCGGGTTCGAGTCCCATCGTTGGCTCCATTTATTTTGAAGTTAAAAGGCAGCATTGCTGTCTTTTGTTTTATCCACAAAGTACGCTGACCATGTTGCTTCATCCCGTATTTTCTTGACAGGGTAATTATCTTGTGATACAGTACTTGAGTAATGGAATAAATGCAGCGTCCTACTGTTGTCTGGGAGGTGTTCGTGAGTGCGTGTGGGCATTATTTTAGCGTGTACGGATTGCAAGCACCGTAACTATGCTACGATGAAGAATAAGAAGAATAATCCTGATCGTTTAGAAGTCCAAAAGTATTGTAAGTTCTGCAAAAGCCATACTCTCCATAAAGAAACCAAATAATTTTTTTGTGACGTTTTAAACTGTACGCCAGGAAGCGTTGTCACAATGTCGAGGACACCGATGTCGTTTAAGGATGTGAAGCGATGGGCGCGTTAAAAAAACCAGCTAATACTCAGAAGCAAGCGGATAAGACGAAAGACTACTTTCGCGGAGTTCTGAGTGAATTAAAAAAAGTTCACTGGCCAAGCCGTAAGCAATTGCTTGCCTATACGGGTGTAGTATTTGTCGCGGTGGGGATTGTTTCTGTTCTCATGTGGGCTGTGGACGGCGGTTTAAGTATTGCCTTAACCAAGCTAGTGCCCTAAACTGCGAGTTTCTGCGGCAGTGTCTGAGGAGGTCCCTGAGAAATGGCTAAAGACTGGTTCGTAATTCATACGTACTCGGGTTATGAAAATAAAGTTAAAATGAATCTCGAAAAACGCGTAGAATCCATGAATATGGAGGAGAAGATCTTTCGCGTTCTTGTTCCCATGGAAGACGAGGTTGAGTTCAAAAATGGGAAGGAAAAAGTAACGAAGCGTAAGGTTTATCCGGGATATGTTCTTGTTGAAATGGAAATGACCGATGACTCTTGGTATGTTGTTCGCAATACGCCGGGGGTAACAGGTTTTGTGGGTACGGGAACTAAACCGATTCCGCTCCTTGAGCAAGAAGTTGTTCAGATTCTCCAGCAAATGGGGATGGATGATCTGCGTGCTAAAATTGATTTCGAGGTTAATCAAACTGTCCAGGTTATAGCTGGGCCGTTTAAAGACTTTGTAGGAGTGGTCCGAGAAATACTCCCCGATAAGGGCAAGTTGCGTGTGGAAGTATCGATGTTTGGAAGAGAGACGCCTGTGGAATTAGATTTCGGACAGGTTCAAAAACTCGACTAAAATAGGGATTATTCTATCAAGGAGGTGTTAAACTATGGCAAAGAAAGTAATTGGTATGGTCAAATTAGCAATCACTGCAGGTAAAGCTACACCGGCACCTCCGGTTGGTCCGGCTCTTGGTCAACATGGGGTCAATATTATGGCCTTCTGTAAAGAGTACAATGAGCGCACAAAGGATCAAGCTGGGCTTATTATTCCGGTGGAAATTACGGTCTATGAAGATCGCTCCTTTACCTTTATTACCAAGACTCCGCCTGCTTCTGTTCTGCTTAAAAAGATGACCAATATTAATTCCGGTTCATCTGAACCCAATCGCAAGAAGGTTGCCACGATCCCGAAATCCAAAGTTCGCGAAATTGCGGATATTAAGATGAAAGATCTGAATGCAGCAAGTATAGAGGCAGCAATGCGGATGGTTGAAGGTACAGCCCGAAGCATGGGCATTGATGTTGTTGAAGGCTAAGATGAATTGTGGGAGGGTTTAGCCCGCATAACCACAAGGAGGTAAAAGAATGGCTAAGGTTGGAAAAAGATATCAAGAGGCCGTAAAGACCTTTGATCGCACAGGATATTTCGAACCCCTTGAAGCATTAACGCTCGTGAAGGCTAATGCCAAAGCAAAATTCGATGAGACGATCGAAGTTGCTTTTAAATTAGGAATTGACACTCGTCATGCAGACCAACAAATTCGCGGTGCTCTTGTGCTGCCTAATGGAACAGGAAAAACTCGTTCTGTTTTGGTTTTCGCCAAGGGAGATAAAGCGAAAGAGGCAGAAGCTGCAGGCGCAGATTTTGTGGGCGCTGAAGACATGATCGCGAAGATCGATCAAGGCTGGTTCGGATTTGATGTTGTAGTAGCTACTCCGGATATGATGGGAATGGTCGGACGATTAGGCCGTGTACTTGGACCTAAAGGCTTAATGCCGAACCCTAAGACAGGAACCGTTACCCCGGATGTAACTCGTGCCATCAAGGAAATCAAAGCTGGTAAGATTGAATATCGTGCCGAAAAGGCTGGAATTATCCATGCTCCCATTGGCAAAGCATCTTTCAGTGCAGAGCAGCTGTTAGAGAACTATCGTACGTTAGGGGAAACCATCGCTAAAGCAAAACCTGCTGCTGCTAAAGGTCAATATATCCGCAGCATAACGGTTAGTTCGACTATGGGCCCTGGCGTAAGAATCAATCCGGTTAAGGCTCTCTAAAGTTCTCTTGACAGTATTCTACAATGAGGGTACACTTATCAGGAATTAAATATCCGCTGTAGATAGCAGGTGCCGTTAGGCTTAATTTCCTGCCGAGGTTGGAACACGTGCCGAAAGATATACTTGGCATTCTTAACCTCTGCAGCTGCGGAGGTTTTTTGCTGAGTTGCCCTATAGGAAGGAGGTACACAGAATGCCTAATATCGAGGAAAAAAGCCAGGTTGTCTCAGAGATTAAAGAGAAGTTTCAACAATCTTCAGGGGTTGTTTTAGCTGATTACCGCGGGCTAACAGTAGCTCAGGTGACCCAATTACGGGCACAGCTTCGTCAAGCTGGCGTGGAGTATAAGGTGTTGAAAAACACCCTTGTACGTCGAGCGGCTCAAGAAGTAGGTGTCGAAGGACTTGAGTCCTATTTAGAAGGACCAACAGCGCTTGCTTTCAGCAAAGATCCTGTTGCTCCTGCTAAAATCTTATTGGACTTTGCCAAAGCAAATAAGCTTAAGAGCTTTGCCATTAAAGCTGGAGTTTTAGAGGGCAAAGTTATCGGACCTGACGGCGTTAAAAATCTTGCCGATCTGCCGTCGCGGGAAGTACTGCTGGCCATGGTTCTGCGCGGTATGCAAGCTCCTTTGGCAGGTATGGCCAATGTTCTTCAAGGGCCTATTCGCAAAATGGGTTACGCTCTCGAAGAAGTGCGTAAGCTTAAAGAAGCTCAATAATATTAATGACAGAAACATAAAATGTTTCATAGTTTAAGGAGGAAATATAATATGTCTAAAGTTAATGAAATTCTCGAAGCAGTTAAAGGTTTAACTGTCCTCGAACTCTCTGAACTCGTTAAAGCTTTTGAAACCGAATTCGGTGTCAGTGCTGCAGCTCCTGTAGCTGTAGCAGCTGTTGGCGGAGCGGCAGCACCTGCTGGTGAAGCAGCTGAAGAAAAAACTGAATTTGATGTTATCCTCACCAACTGCGGTGCATCGAAGATCAATGTTATTAAAGTTGTTCGCGAAGTAACTGGTTTGGGCTTAAAAGAAGCTAAAGATCTCGTAGATAATGCTCCGAAACCTATTAAAGAAAAGGTCGCTAAAGACGAAGCTGAAGCTGTAAAAACTAAATTAACTGAAGCTGGCGCAACTGTCGAAGTTAAATAGTTTAGAGAATATAAGAAGGTGCTCTCTAAGTAGAGAGTGCCTTCTTTAATTACAGGCAGGCTATCTTTCCTGGCGCAAATACATTTATCCTACTTAGGGAACCGAAAATGTCCATGTATGTTTATATTATCAGACCTCCGTGCCGCAAAGCGGCAATCCTTTACTGCCAACGCCATTATTAGTGTCATATCTTCATTATTTATTCTTCTAACTCTGAAGATTTTCTTGACACTGTACGATGAATTTGGTATAATTTATAACTGTTACTATACATAGGTGAAGGTATTTGCTCGATTCTTCCATGCTATGGCAATTACTAGAAAGCATTGGATAATAAGGAGATAGTAGTTTGGAATTGTCACGATGATGCGGAATACCATAGATAGTTAAGCGAGGTTTTATTTAAAGGCCTTGCTTTTGGCTGTTTATGTCAATATATTATACCTCAATGAGAGAAATGCGCACTGAGGGGTGAAGCGTTAATGTTCTATCCTGTTAAGGTCGGGGTACGGGAGCGCTGGAGTTATTCCAGAATCCGGGAAGTCCTTGACATGCCAAATCTAATTGAAATCCAGCAGAACTCCTATCGTTGGTTTCTTGATGAAGGATTGCGCGATATGTTTCGCGATATTTCTCCGATTCAAGACTTCACGGGCAATCTAGTTTTGGAATTTATTGATTACAGCTTAGGAGAACCCAAGTACCAGGTTGAGGAGTGTAAAGAGCGAGATGTAACTTTTGCGGCTCCTCTGCGGGTAAAAGTACGCCTTATTAACAAAGAAACCGGGGAAGTTAAGGAACAAGAAGTCTTCATGGGTGATTTCCCGCTAATGACAGACAAAGGCACCTTTATTATTAATGGTGCTGAGCGTGTTATTGTAAGTCAGCTTGTTCGTTCACCTGGTGTTTACTATGCGGAACAAATTGATCCGAGTGGTAAGAAACTTTATGGGGCTACGGTGATTCCAAACCGTGGAGCGTGGTTGGAATTTGAATCGGATATTAATGATAATATTTTTGTAAGAGTTGACCGTACACGTAAGCTTCCGGGCACGGTACTCATCCGGGCCTTGGGATATTCCAGCAATGGACAAATTCTGGAATTGTTCAATGATAACGAATACATTCGTGCTACCCTGGAAAGAGACAATTCGGAATCTACCGAAGAAGCTCTCGTTGAAATCTATAAACGATTACGGCCAGGAGAACCTCCAACTGTCGACAGTGCCCGCTCGCTGTTGGAAGCCTTATTTTTTGATGCTAAGCGTTACGATCTGGCAAAGGTTGGCCGCTATAAGCTTAATAAGAAGTTAGGTTTAGACATTCCCATGGAGGTTCGTCATCTGACCCGCGGGGATATCGTGGCGAGTATACAACGAATGTTAGACCTGATGGAAGGCGGAGGATTTAAGGATGACATTGACCACTTAGGAAATCGCCGCTTGCGTTCCGTAGGAGAACTGCTCCAAAATCAATTTCGTATTGGTTTATCGCGAATGGAACGTGTTGTCCGTGAACGAATGACTATTCAGGACGTCGAAGTCATAACTCCACAAGTTTTAATAAATATCCGTCCTGTTGTGGCGGCTATTAAGGAATTCTTCGGCAGCAGTCAATTGTCACAGTTTATGGATCAAACGAATCCCTTAGCCGAGCTAACTCATAAAAGGCGTTTAAGTGCTTTGGGACCGGGTGGCTTGAGCCGTGAACGGGCTGGTTTTGAAGTTCGTGACGTTCATCACTCCCATTATGGGCGGATGTGTCCTGTAGAAACTCCTGAAGGTCCGAACATTGGCTTGATCGGTTCCTTAAGTACCTTTGCCCGCATTAATCCTTACGGTTTTATCGAGGCTCCATATCGTAAGGTGGATAAAGAAAACGGCAGAGTTCTCGATGAGATTCACTATTTAACGGCAGATGAGGAAGAAAAGTACGTTGTCGCTCAGGCTAATGCGCCTCTTGATGAAAGCGGCAATTTCCTCTTAGATAAAATTGACGGCCGGCATGGCCCTGATTTCGTGCATGTTTCACCGAGCCAAGTGGACTACATGGACGTATCTCCGAAGCAAATGGTTTCAATTGCTACCGCTTTGATTCCATTTTTGGAGCATGATGATGCAAACCGGGCACTAATGGGCTCAAACATGCAGCGCCAAGCTGTTCCCCTCTTGCGTACAGACTCTCCTTATGTGGGAACAGGGATGGAATATAAGACTGCTAAAGATTCAGGGGTTTGCGCGATCACCAAACAAGCTGGGGTTGTCGAACGGGCAACAGCGGATGAGATCGTAGTCCTTCATGACGATGGTACTACGGAACGACATAAACTGCTTAAGTACTTGCGCTCGAACCAAGGAACATGTATTAACCAGAGACCGATCGTCAAGAAGGGCGAAAAAGTCGAGGCGAGCCAGATCGTTGCTGACGGCCCCTCCACTGACTATGGTGAACTTGCTCTGGGACGAAATGTCTTAGTGGCCTTCATGACTTGGGAAGGGTATAACTATGAGGATGCTATTCTGATTAATGAAAAGCTTGTCCGAGAAGATTATTATACGTCAATCCATATTGAAGAATATGAATCCGACGCGCGTGATACGAAGCTGGGGCCTGAAGAAATTACTCGGGATATTCCTAACGTCGGAGAAGATGTTCTGAAGGATCTTGATGAACGTGGAATCATTCGCATTGGTGCGGAAGTTCGTCCTGGAGACATTTTAGTCGGTAAAGTTACTCCCAAGGGAGAAACGGAACTGACAGCTGAAGAACGCTTGCTGCGTGCTATTTTCGGCGAAAAGGCCCGCGAGGTTCGGGATACTTCTTTACGGGTTCCTCATGGTGAGGCCGGAAAAATTGTTGATGTCAAGGTCTTTACCCGCGAAAACGGAGACGAATTATCACCGGGCGTTAACCAGCTGGTACGTGTCTATATTGCTCAGAAACGTAAAATCTCTGTTGGCGACAAGGTAGCAGGCCGGCATGGAAACAAAGGGGTTATTTCCCGGATTATGCGTCAGGAGGATATGCCCTTCATGCCGGATGGCACGCCGATCGAGGTTGTATTGAATCCTCTGGGCGTTCCTTCGCGGATGAATATCGGTCAGGTTTTGGAAACCCACTTAGGCTGGGCGGCCAAAGCTCTGGGTATTCGCATTGCTACGCCGGTTTTTGATGGTGCGCGTGAAGAAGATATTTTTGAAACCTTGGAAAAGGCCGGGCTTCCCAAAGACGGCAAGACAATGTTGTACGACGGACGCACGGGAGTACCTTTTGACAGTAAGATTACTGTAGGCTATATGTATGTACTGAAGCTGCACCATTTGGTTGATGATAAAATCCATGCCCGTTCGACAGGTCCGTATTCCCTGGTAACCCAACAACCCTTGGGAGGTAAAGCGCAATTCGGCGGACAACGTTTTGGAGAAATGGAGGTTTGGGCTCTGGAAGCTTATGGAGCATCATATACTCTCCAAGAAATCCTAACCGTTAAATCTGATGATGTTGTCGGCCGCGTTAAGACCTACGAAGCTATTGTTAAAGGGGAAAATATCCCCGAACCGGGAATTCCTGAGTCCTTTAAAGTATTGATTAAAGAAATGCAGAGTTTGGGATTGGATGTTCGAGTGCTCTCCTCAGATGATCAGGAAATTGAGATTCATGATACGGATGAGGATATCGCGGAAACTGCTAAAGAACTTGGTATCGATCTGCATGAGGAACTTCCTGCTCCAGGCCCTCGTCTCGTAGAAACTGAAGATGAGGATGAAGAAGAAACCGTGGATGAAGAAGACCCTCTTGAAGATTTGAATGAAGAAGTCCTTGAAGAAGAGGAAATAGACTTTGACGATCTCAAATAGTCCCCCGGAGGAAAGGAGCGATAAGGATTGCTAGACGTCAATAACTTCGACCGTATGCGTATCGGCTTAGCTTCCCCGGATATGATCCGAGATTGGTCCTATGGAGAAGTAAAGAAGCCTGAAACCATTAACTATCGGACCTTAAAGCCGGAACGGGAAGGATTGTTTTGTGAAAAGATCTTTGGTCCGACAAGGGATTGGGAATGTCATTGCGGAAAATATAAACGGGTCCGCTACAAAGGTATTGTCTGCGATCGCTGCGGAGTTGAAGTCACTCGATCGAAGGTTCGCCGTGAGCGGATGGGACATATTGTTCTGGCTGCTCCCGTTTCCCATATTTGGTATTTTAAAGGGATTCCAAGCCGCATGGGTCTGCTTTTAGATATGTCACCCCGAGCTTTGGAAAAAGTCCTCTATTTTGTTTCCTACATTGTTACCGAGCCTGGGGATACTTCCCTCATGAAAAAGCAACTTTTGACTGAAACGGAATATCGTGAATACCGGGAGAAGTATGGTGATCGTTTTCAAGCAAGTATGGGTGCTGAAGCCATTAAACTTCTGCTCGCAGAAATGGATTTAGATAAACTTAACGATGAGCTGCGCGGAGAACTGAAAGAGGTTTCCGGGCAACGGAAAATTCGCGCTATTCGTCGCTTAGAAGTCGTTGAGGCCTTTAAGCAATCAGGTAATCGTCCGGAATGGATGATTATGGATGTGGTTCCGGTAATCCCGCCTGAACTGCGGCCTATGGTTCAATTGGACGGCGGCAGATTTGCCACTTCAGACCTTAATGACCTTTACAGACGCGTGATCAACCGTAACAATCGACTGAAGCGTCTTTTGGATTTAGGGGCTCCGGATATCATCGTTCGCAATGAGAAACGAATGCTCCAAGAAGCGGTTGACGCTCTGATTGACAATGGGCGGCGCGGACGTCCAGTGACAGGACCGGGAAACCGTCCGCTGAAATCTCTGAGCGATATGCTGAAAGGAAAACAAGGGCGTTTCCGTCAAAACCTTTTAGGAAAACGCGTAGACTATTCAGGACGTTCCGTTATTGTAGTCGGGCCAAACCTTAAATTGCATCAATGCGGCCTTCCTAAGGAAATGGCCTTAGAACTCTTTAAACCCTTTGTTATGAAGAAGCTTGTTAATGAAGGGCATGCCCATAATATAAAAAGCGCTAAACGAATGGTTGAGCGCGTACGTCCGGAAGTTTGGGACGTTTTGGAGGAGGTCATTACCGATCATCCGGTCCTCTTGAATCGTGCTCCGACCCTTCATCGTTTGGGAATTCAGGCTTTTGAGCCTAGCTTGGTTGAAGGACGTGCCTTACAGATCCACCCTCTCGTCTGCACAGCCTATAATGCTGACTTCGACGGAGACCAAATGGCTGTTCACGTTCCATTGTCTGCAGAAGCTCAGTCCGAAGCACGTTTGTTAATGCTGGCCTCTCATAACATCTTAAATCCTAAGGATGGCCGGCCCGTACAAACTCCTACCCAGGATATGGTCTTAGGCTCCTATTATTTGACGATGGAACGACCGGGGGCTTTTGGTGAAGGGAAAATATTCAAAGACTTCGATGAAGCAGTTTTAGCCTATGATTCGGGTGAAGTTCATTTACAAGCAAAGATTCAGGTTCGCCGTGATGATGGACTTTTGGAGACAACGGTCGGTCGTCTGATCTTTAATTCTGTAATCCCTAAAGAGATCGGCTACTTCAATGAAGTTGTCGGCAAAAAGGGTCTAGGTGAGATTGTGGCCAAGACTTACAGAATTGCCGGATATGAAGCAACCGCCGCACTGCTGGACGGACTAAAAAGTCAAGGATTTAAGTTTTCGACCCGTGCAGGGATGACTGTTGGTCTAATGGATATCACCGTTCCTGAAGCGAAAACGGAAATTCTCGCCAATGCCGATCAGGCCGTTGCCAAAACCGAATTGCAGTATCGCCGAGGTTTAATTACCGATGAAGAGCGTTATAATTTAGTTATTGATACTTGGGCTAAAGCGACTAAGACGGTCACCGATGCTTTGATGGAAAGCTTAAATCAGTTCAATCCTGTCTATATGATGGCAACTTCGGGAGCACGGGGTAATATTCAACAGCTCCGACAGCTGGCCGGAATGCGGGGCCTTATGGCTGATCCGTCCGGACGTACCATTGAGTTGCCGATTAAGGCGAATTTCCGTGAAGGATTGACGGTTTTGGAATACTTCATCTCCTCTCACGGTGCTCGAAAAGGTTTGGCTGATACAGCTCTAAGGACTGCAGACTCAGGCTATCTGACCCGTCGTCTAGTCGATGTTTCTCAAGATGTCATTGTACGTGAAGAGGACTGCGGAACAACGACTGGTATTATTGTGGAAGACATCAAGGATGGTCCGGAAATCATTGAGTCCTTGGAAGAACGACTCGTGGGCCGTTTCGTGCTGGAAGATTTATATCATCCTACAACAGGAAAACTTCTTGCTGCTCCGGATAAGGAGATGACGGAAGAACAAGCGAAAGAAATAGCTTCTGTGTTTGATTCCGTCGTTATTCGTTCCGTTCTGGCCTGTACTTCACGTTTTGGAGTTTGCAAGAAATGCTATGGACGAAACTTAGCTACAGGACGCCCGGTTGAAATGGGCGAAGCAGTTGGGATTATCGCGGCGCAGTCCATCGGTGAACCGGGTACTCAGCTGACTATGCGGACATTCCATACCGGAGGTGTAGCCGGTGACGATATTACTCAAGGTCTTCCGCGGGTAGAAGAGCTTTTCGAAGCCCGTAAACCGAAAGGCCAAGCGATAATATCTGAAGTCAAAGGAAAAGTAGCGGTCAGTGAAGTTAAGGGACGCAGAGAAGTGGAGATCACTACCGAATCCGATGAACATGTAACTTATACAATACCTTATGGATCACGCCTCAGAGTTCGGGACGGGCAGATTGTTGAAGCAGGGGATGAACTGACAGAAGGAAGTATTAACCCTCACGATATGCTGAAGGTAAAGGGTCTGAGAGGGGTACAGGTTTATCTCGTGGGTGAAGTTCAGCGTGTTTATCGCCTTCAAGGGGTTGACATTAATGATAAACATATTGAAGTCATGGTTCGCCAGATGCTTCGTAAGGTGAAGATAGATGATGCTGGAGACACAAGCCTGCTTCCAGGTGGTCTCATAGATATATTTGATTTCCAAGATGAAAATGCTAAAGCGATTGCCAATGGAGGAGAACCGGCTGTTGCTCATGCCGTTTTGCTGGGAATTACCAAGGCTTCTTTGGCGACAGACTCTTTCCTGTCTGCGGCTTCCTTCCAAGAAACGACTCGTGTCCTCACAGAGGCAGCGATTAAAGGAAAGGTGGATCCTCTCCTGGGACTCAAAGAGAACGTCATCATCGGCAAGCTCATTCCTGCAGGTACGGGAATGGCTCGTTACCGCAATATCAAAACCTCTGAAACAAATCTGGTTTGAAAATATTGACACGTTTGAATGCAAATGCTAAACTACTATAGTGTGTGCTAAGGGAGGAAAGCATATTGCTGCTTGATGAAACCTTTAAACAGGCTAAAAACAAAACCGTTGGCTTAAAACAGACTCAGCGCGCCTTGGAAAAAGGACTGGTTCAGCGCGTATATCTAGCTAAAGATGCCGATTCCCACGTTTTGCGTCCGCTGGTTGAATGGTGCCGCTCTCATAATGTTGAACGTCTTGAGGTGCCTACAATGAAGGAACTTGGCAAAGCATGCGGGATTGAAGTAGGAACGGCCGTAGCGGCTGTTTTGAAGGACTGAATTATTCACTGCTGGTTTTGGAATTGCTTGCTAAATGCTGAAGCAAGCAATTCCTTGTATATTGATTTGATCAGAAAGGAGGTAAAGACATGCCGACAATTAACCAACTCATTCGCAAAGGTCGTACTTCAGTTGAGAAAAAGTCGACAGCTCCGGCATTACAGTGGGGCTATAATTCTTTAAAACGTAAGCAATTTCCGTCTGGAGGCTCCTCACAAAAGAGAGGGGTGTGCACAAGGGTTTATACCACCACTCCTAAAAAGCCTAACTCTGCCCTTCGTAAGGTTGCTCGTGTACGTTTGACAAATCAACTGGAAGTTACTGCATATATTCCGGGTATTGGTCACAACCTGCAAGAGCACTCCGTGGTTCTTCTCCGTGGAGGTCGTGTTAAGGATCTGCCTGGCGTACGTTATCACGTGATTCGCGGCGCCCTTGATACAACGGCAGTGCAAAAACGTGCACAAGGCCGCTCGAAATACGGGGCAAAACGTCCGAAAAAAGCTTAATTATGCTTTAGAGTGCTTGAGTACGCTATAAAGGAGGGAAAAAACTAATGCCACGTAAGGGATATATTGCGAAACGAGAAGTTCTGCCTGATCCAATTTATAAAAATCAGACAGTAACTAAGTTCATAAACCAGATTATGTTAGACGGCAAGAAGGGGACGGCAGAGGCTATTTGCTACAGTGCTTTTGATATGATTCAGGAGAAAGCCGGCAAAGATCCGCTGGAAGTTTTCAATAATGCTATGAAAAACGTAATGCCCGTTTTAGAAGTTAAGGCCCGTCGTGTCGGTGGAGCCAACTATCAAGTTCCTATCGAAGTACGTGCAGAACGTCGTTCGACTCTCGCTCTCCGCTGGATTGTCTCCATGGCTCGTAAGCGGGGCGAGAAAACGATGCAGGAGAAAATTGCTGCCGAGTTGCTCGATGCCGCTAATAATACCGGCGGTTCTGTCAAAAAGAAGGAAGATATGCATAAAATGGCTGAAGCGAATAAAGCTTTTGCGCATTACAAATGGTAGTTTGAGGCACACTGATTTTGACAGAAAGGGGGAATCGCAGTGGCAAGACAAAACTCACTTGAAAATACGCGTAATATTGGGATTATGGCCCATATTGATGCTGGTAAAACGACGGTGACGGAACGTATTCTATTCTATACAGGACGCGTGCACAAAATTGGTGAAGTACATGATGGCGCAGCAACAATGGACTGGATGGTTCAGGAACAAGAACGCGGTATCACAATTACTTCAGCAGCAACAACCTGTCAATGGAGAAATAATAGAATTAACATCATTGACACACCAGGGCACGTGGATTTCACCGTAGAAGTTGAACGTTCTCTGCGGGTGCTTGATGGCGCTGTGGCAGTATTCTGCTCAGTCGGCGGAGTTGAACCGCAGTCTGAAACCGTCTGGCGTCAAGCGGACAAATACAAAGTTCCGCGTATTGCATATATTAATAAAATGGACCGGATGGGAGCCGACTTCTTCCGTGGTGTTTCCATGATCGCGGACAGATTGGGCGCTAAGCCTGTACCAATTCAAGTGCCTATTGGAGTGGAAGACAACTTTAAAGGTGTCGTGGATTTGGTAACAATGACGGCGATCATTTACACGGATGACTTGGGTACAACTGCAGAGCATAACGCGATTCCTGAAGATTTGCAGGAAATATCGAATAAGTATCGCGAGAAGCTTGTTGAAGCAGTAGCAGAGACTGACGAAGAACTCATGATGAAATATCTCGAAGGCGAAGAATTGACGGAAGATGAAATACGTAATGGCATCCGCAAAGGAGTTATCAGCAATACCTTTATTCCGGTATTGTGCGGTTCCGCTTTTAAGAATAAAGGGGTTCAACCTCTTTTGGATGCAGTAGTAGACTATATGCCGTCACCTTTGGATGTTCCCCCCATTAAAGGGGTTAATCCGGATACAGGCGAAGAGGATCATCGAACAGCATCTGATGAAGAACCATTTTCTGCCTTGGCGTTTAAGATCATGGCAGACCCCTTTGTCGGGAAACTGGCTTTCTTCCGCGTTTATTCCGGTGTGCTGAGTGCAGGTTCCTATGTCTTCAACTCAACGAAAGGCAAGAAGGAACGCATTGGACGTATTCTTCAAATGCACGCTAACCACCGTGAAGATATTCCTGAGGTTCGTTCAGGAGATATCGCTGCCGCAGTCGGTTTGAAAGAAACGACGACCGGAGATACTCTATGTGACGAAAAAATACCGATTATTCTTGAAAAAATGGTCTTCCCTGAACCGGTTATTGATGTCGCTATTGAGCCGAAAACAAAAGCCGACCAGGAAAAAATGGGCGGCGCGCTTTCGCGTTTGGCTGAAGAAGATCCGACGTTCAGAATGCGTACAGATGTTGAGACAGGGCAAACAATTATTGCCGGAATGGGCGAGCTCCATCTGGAGATTATTGTTGACCGTCTGCAGCGTGAATTTAAGGTTCAATGTGATGTTGGACGTCCGCAGGTTGCTTATAAGGAAACCATCCGCAAAACAGTTAAAGCTGAAGGTAAATTTGTAAGGCAGTCGGGCGGCCGTGGACAATATGGACACTGCTGGGTTGAATTTCAACCGTTGGAACCAGGATCTGGCTTTGAATTTGTCAACAAGATCGTCGGAGGGGTTATTCCTCGCGAATATATCAACCCGATTGGCGATGGTATCGAAGAAGCTATGCAAAATGGTATCCTTGCAGGATATCCTGCTCTCGATATCCGGGCTACTGTCGTTGACGGTTCCTATCACGATGTTGACTCTTCAGAAATGGCCTTTAAGATTGCCGGTTCTATGGCTTTCAAAGCCGGTGCCCTAAAAGCTGATCCGGTAATTTTGGAACCTGTAATGAAAGTTGAAGTAACGGTTCCTGAGGAATATATGGGTGATGTTATCGGTGATATCAGCTCTCGCCGCGGACGTATTGAAGGTATGGAAGCCCGCGGAAATTCCCAGGTTGTTCGCGGTTTTGTTCCTCTTGCCGAAATGTTTGGCTATTCGACTGATTTGCGTTCAGCCACTCAAGGCCGCGGTGTTTACGTGATGCAATTTGACCATTACGAAGAAGTTCCCAAGACCATAGCTGATGGAATTATTGCTAAACGTCAAGGTTCGTAAGCGAGGTTTGAAGTCTGAGGTTGCGATTCAAGGCGATAAGTATGATCGCAACCTTGGCACCTCACTGAATTATAAATCCCTGAAATAATTTAAAGGAGTGAAAAACATGGGAAAAGCGAAATATGAACGTACAAAACCACACGTTAACGTTGGAACCATCGGTCACGTAGACCACGGTAAAACTACTACTACTGCTGCAATCACAATTGTTCTTTCTAAAGTCGGCGGTGCTATTGCAACTGCCTTTGACCAAATTGACAAGGCTCCAGAAGAGCGCGAACGTGGTATTACCATTTCCACAGCTCACGTTGAGTATGAGACCGAAACTCGTCACTATGCTCACGTTGACTGCCCAGGGCACGCTGACTATGTTAAGAACATGATCACCGGTGCTGCTCAAATGGACGGCGCAATTCTCGTTGTATCAGCTGCTGACGGCCCGATGCCGCAAACTCGTGAACACATCCTCTTGGCTCGCCAAGTTGGTGTTCCCAGCATTGTTGTTTGGCTTAACAAAGCTGATATGGTTGATGACGCTGAACTCTTAGAGCTTGTTGAAATGGAAATCCGTGAACTTTTAAGTTCGTATGAATTTGATGGTGACAACATTCCCATCATTCCCGGTTCCGGACTCAAAGCTCTTCAATGTGGCTGCGGAAAACGTGAGTGTGAATGGTGCGGTAAGATCTGGAATCTTATGGATGCCGTTGATTCCTACATTCCTACTCCAGAACGCGATACCGATAAACCGTTCTTAATGCCTGTCGAGGACGTATTCACGATTACTGGTCGTGGTACCGTTGCTACTGGCCGTGTTGAACGTGGTGCAGTTAAAGTCGGAGACGAAGTTGAGATCGTTGGCTTAAGCGCAGCTGCTCGTAAGACAGTTGTAACCGGTGTTGAAATGTTCCGCAAACTCTTAGACCAAGCTCAAGCCGGTGATAATATCGGTGCGCTTCTTCGTGGTGTTGAGCGTAAAGACATTGAACGCGGTCAAGTTTTGGCTAAAACAGGTTCCATCAAGCCTCACACCAAATTTTCCGGTGAGGTTTACATCCTGAATAAAGAAGAAGGCGGACGTCATACTCCTTTCTTTAACAACTATCGTCCCCAATTCTATTTCCGTACAACGGATGTAACCGGTGTTATCAACCTTCCTGAAGGAACTGAAATGGTTATGCCTGGAGACCGTGTAACGATTGACGTTGAGCTCATCACTCCAATCGCTATGGAAGAAGGACTTCGTTTCGCTATCCGTGAAGGCGGACGTACCGTTGGATCAGGAATCGTTGCTAAGATTTACGCTTAATTATTGTTTGCAAAGAATTAGAATTAGAGAGGAAGGAATTCTTCCTCTCTAATTGTGAAGGTCTG
Source organism: Desulfosporosinus sp. FKA (assembly GCF_002196785.1). Lineage (NCBI taxonomy): Bacteria > Bacillati > Bacillota > Clostridia > Eubacteriales > Desulfitobacteriaceae > Desulfosporosinus > Desulfosporosinus sp. FKA. The sequence goes on from NZ_NAHZ01000027.1 coordinate 87,384, forward strand.
GTGAAGGAACGTCGATAGTTGGAGTTATATTCGCCTATCTGATTTCCGGCATCTGATCTCTGATATCTGAAATGGTGCAAAAGGTTGCTGGGCAGGTGACTCCGCTTGTCTGGGGAATTTTTGCGCTGGACCCGTGTAACGGGAATTAAGGAGGTAGAAGAAACAATGAGTCAAAAGATTAGAATTCGCTTAAAAGCTTTCGATCACAAAACTTTAGATCAATCTGCAGAACGTATTGTAGACACAGCAAAACGTACCGGAGCTCAGGTCAGCGGCCCGATTCCGCTCCCGACAGAGAAGAATATTTACACGATTTTGCGTTCGCCCCACGTTAATAAGGACTCAAGGGAACAATTCGAGATGCGGACCCATAAACGTTTAATCGATATCCTTGAACCAACCTCAAAAACTGTGGATGCATTAATGCGTTTGGATCTGCCTGCTGGGGTAGATATTGAAATAAAGCTTTAAAATCATAAGTTTTTGTAGCTTAATGAAAAAACTTATGATATAATAGGATGTGCTTGTCGCGAGAAACACCCGGTAGCGTGTAGAAATTCGCGGTAAGATAAATAAGGTGACGCTCTCGTGCACCAGAGTATTCTGGCGCACTTCAAAGCGTCTAGGAGGTGGCATTCGTGTCAAAAGGAATTCTAGGTAAGAAAATAGGAATGACCCAAGTCTTCACCAGTGAAGGTAAAGTTATTCCGGTCACAGTCGTGGAAGCAGGTCCCTGCCCGGTGGTTCAAAAGAAAACGGTTGCCTCAGACGGATATAATGCTATCCAATTAGGTTTTTCCGTACTTCGTGAAAGCCTGGCGAACAAGCCTCGCCAAGGACATTTTCAAAAGGCAAATTTAAAGCCTATGCGTTATGTCCGCGAATTTAAGGTTAATGACATTGACAATTATGAAATTGGTCAAGAAGTCAATGCGGACCTTTTTACAGTCGGCGATAAAGTGGATGTAGTTGGCATTTCAAGAGGTAAAGGCTTTCAAGGCATGATTAAGCGTAATGGTGCCAGTCGCGGACCGATGGCTCATGGATCAAAGTATCATCGCCGTTCAGGTTCCCTTGGCGCGAAGGGCCCGGCTCGAGTATTTAAAGGTCGTGTTTTGCCAGGCCGAATGGGTGGCGAACGTGTAACTGTACAAAACTTGGAGGTTATCCGAGTTGACTTAGATAAAAATTTGATCTTGATCAAAGGGGCTGTCCCAGGAGCGAAAAAATCATTGCTCATTCTGAAGCCTTCTGTCAAGGCGAACAAAGCGAAGTAGCACTGAGAAAGGAGGAATAAGCAATGCCTAAAGTTCAAGTAGTAAATATGCAAGGCGCACCTGTTGGTGAAATTGAACTTAGTGATAATGTCTTTGGAATAGAACCGAATGTTCCGGTTCTTCATTCAGCCGTAGTTTCCCAATTGGCTTCTCTTCGACAAGGAACACAATCTGCTCTGCTGCGTGGTGAAGTGCGCGGAGGCGGCCGTAAACCTTGGCGTCAAAAAGGAACTGGCCGTGCGCGTTCTGGTAGCTCACGCTCCCCGGTATGGAGAGGCGGCGGTGTTATATTCGCACCGAAACCACGGAAATATGGATTTAAATTACCGAAGAAAGTTCGACGATTGGCTTTGCATTCGGCGCTCTCTTCGAAGGTTATAGAACAGCAACTCATCATTTTGGACGATTTGAACCTCTCGGAAGTAAAGACTCGTGAAATCGTTAAACTTCTTAAAGCTCTTCAGGTTAACAAGAAGGCTATGATCGTTACAGATGAGGTTGACGAAGCGGTATCCCGTTCGGCTCGCAACATCGAGGGCGTAATTTCAATGGATGTTGCCGGAATGAATGTTTTGGATTTACTCAATCATGATGTCTTAGTAATGACCAAGGCTGCCGTATCAAAAACAGAGGAGGTGTTTGCGTAATGCGCGACGCACGTGAGGTCCTCAAAAGCCCGGTTATTTCTGAAAAATCCGTAGGCCTTGTAGAGGAAAACAAATACTCCTTCTGGGTTAATCCGGCTGCCAATAAAATTGAAATTAAAGCCGCAGTGGAAAAAATGTTCAAAGTTTCAGTGGTTGAAATTCGCACGATCAACGTTCGTGGAAAAATGAAACGGGTTGGCAAGTATGCCGGTAAAACCCCGAATCGTAAAAAAGCGATTGCTACGCTTAAAGCTGGAGATAGAATCGAAAACTTCGCAGGCCTGTAAGCAGCTTAAAGCAAAGGAGGAAAGAAACCTATGGCACTGAAGTCATTTAAACCAACTTCAGCTAGTCGACGTCAAATGACTGTATCGACGTTTGAAGAAATTACTAGAACTGAGCCGGAACGTTCCTTGTTAAAGCCGTTGCGCAAGAAGGCCGGTCGCAATAGCGAAGGTCATTTAAGCGTTCGCCACAAAGGCGGCGGACATAAAAGAATGTATCGCGAAATTGATTTCAAACGAAATAAAGATGGTATTCCAGCTCGGGTAGCTAGTATTGAATATGATCCTAATCGATCTGCCAATATTGCATTACTCAACTACAGAGATGGGTTCAAAGCCTATATTCTTGCCCCCAATGGATTGGAAATCGATCAAATGATCGTATCCGGACCTGAGGCAGATATCAAAGTGGGAAATACATTACCACTGAAAAATATACCGGTTGGTACTTTATTGCATAACATTGAGATGAAACCCGGCAAGGGAGCCCAAATGGTTCGAACTGCCGGAGCAGCGGCTCAATTAATGGCTAAAGAGGGCGCTTATGCCACTCTCCGTCTCCCTTCTGGAGAAATGCGCATGATTCGGCTCGAATGCCGAGCTACCATTGGCCAAGTTGGGAATTTGGACCATGAAAACATTAACATTGGTAAAGCTGGACGATCGCGTTGGTTGGGAATACGCCCGACGGTCCGTGGTTCTGTTATGAACCCATGTGATCACCCTCACGGCGGTGGTGAAGGTCGTAACTCGATCGGTCGTAACCCTGTTACACCTTGGGGAAAACCAGCCCTTGGTGCCAAGACTCGGAAGAAAAAGAATTTGTCGAATCGCTTTATTGTGAAACGGCGCAGTAAGTAGTCGAAAGGAGGCCCATGAATGAGCAGATCTGTAAAAAAAGGACCTTTCGTCGAAGCTCGTCTCCTCGCACGTGTTGACGCGATGAACGAATCCGGTGACAAGCGCGTTGTCAAGACATGGTCCAGACGCTCAACAATTTTCCCTCAAATGATTGGTTTTACTATTGCAGTTCATGATGGACGGAAACATGTTCCTATCTATATTACCGAAGATATGGTAGGGCATAAACTTGGCGAGTTCGCGCCGACTCGCACCTATAAGGGCCATGCTGGCAGTGAAAAGTCCAGCGGTCTACGATAAATCGAGAGGAGGCTAAAGACACATGCAAGCAAAAGCAGTGGCAAAATATGTACGTATCTCTCCTCGTAAGGTGCGCCAAGTTGTAAATTTGATCCGCGGCAAAAAGGTTAGTGATGCGTTCGCCATTCTTCAATTTACTGCTAAGGGATCAAGTGCTGATGTAACAAAGGTTCTCAAATCAGCAGTTGCAAATGCAGAGCATAATTATGACATGGATACGGATGAACTTATAATCACTCAAATTTGTGTGGACGAAGGACCGACTTTAAAACGCATTAAGCCAAGAGCTATGGGACGTGCTGACCAAATCCGCAAACGGACAAGTCACATTACCGTTGTTGTCGGCGAGAAGAAGGAGGACTAAAACTGTGGGTCAAAAGGTTAATCCCAAAGGCCTCCGCATCGGGATAATCCGTGATTGGGAAAGCCGATGGTATGCAGATAAAAACTACGTAGAACTTCTTCACGAAGACTTAAAAATTCGTGAATTCGTTAAAAATAAGCTTAAACAAGCTGGCTGTCCCAAAGTTGAGATTGAACGTGCGGCAAGCCGTATCAAGATATCAGTCTATGCTGCTAAACCGGGGATTGTCATCGGCCGCGGCGGTGCAGAAGTCGAAAATTTAAGGAAGCAGCTCGAAGCCATGACTGGCAAGCAAGTTGCAGTTAACATCGTTGAAATTAAAAAGCCTGAGTTGGATTCGCAATTAGTTGCCGAAAATATTGCCCAACAACTGGAAAAACGTGTATCCTTCCGTCGTGCCATGAAACAAACGGTCGGCAGGACCATGCGTCAAGGTTCATTGGGAATTAAAATTCAATGCAGCGGTCGTCTGGCTGGAGCCGAAATTGCCCGAACAGAATGGTATCATGAAGGTAAAGTGCCCCTTCATACCTTACGTGCTGATATAGACTACGGTTTTGCCGAAGCTAATACTACGTACGGTAAAATTGGTATCAAAGTTTGGATTTATAAAGGTGAGGTTCTTCCAGCGAAGAAGGTCGTCGCTCAGGTGGAAGGAGGAAACTAAATGTTAGTCCCAACCAGAGTGAAACATAGAAAACAGCATCGTGGTCGCTTGACTGGTAAGGCAACTCGAGGTACCACGATTACTTTTGGTCAATACGGTCTTGTAGCCCTGGAAAGCGGCTGGATTACCAATCGTCAGATTGAAGCCGCACGTATTGCTATGACTCGATATATTAAACGGGGCGGTCAAGTATGGATAAAGATTTTCCCAGATAAGCCAATTACGGCTAAACCGGCTGAAACTCGTATGGGCAGTGGTAAAGGTTCCCCGGAATATTGGGTAGCCGTTGTCAAACCAGGTCGTGTCATGTTTGAACTCGATGGTGTTGCTGAGGACGTCGCTCGCGAAGCTCTTCGTTTAGCAATGCACAAACTCCCGATCAAATGTAAGATCGCTTCCCGTGCAGATTTACTAGGAGGTGACGCAAATGAAAACTAAGGATATCCGTGATCTGACAGATGATGAAGTCGTTAAGCAGATTGATGATTACAAAACCGAACTGTTTAATTTGCGTTTCCAGTTGGCAACGGGACAACTTGATAACCCGATGCGAATCCGTGAAATCCGCAAAGGAATTGCTCGTGGCAAGACGATTTTGCGCGAACGTGAATTAAAGATTGAACGTTCTTAAGTTGAGAAAGGAGGCTTTTTAGCGTGGAAAGAGCCCAGCGTAAAGTTCGGATTGGCAAAGTAGTCAGCGACAAGATGGATAAAACTATTGTTGTCTCTGTAGAAATTACTGAAAGCCACCCTCTATATAAAAAGACATTTACTCGCACAAAGAAATTTAAAGCTCATGACGAGAATAATGAAGCTCATATCGGTGACACTGTTACAATCATGGAAACTCGCCGTTTAAGTAAGGATAAATGCTGGCGCATGGTTAAAGTTCTGGAAAGGGCTATTGCGCTCTAATCTATTGATATTTAGTTCGGAAGGGGGTCAAAGGGAATGATCCAGGTACAAACCAGGCTTCGGGTTGGAGACAACTCTGGTGCAAAAGAATTGATGTGTATTCGGGTGCTCGGGGGCTCAATGCGTCGGTATGCATCAATTGGAGATATTATTGTAGCTTCTGTTAAAGAGGCAACGCCAGGGGGCGTTGTTAAAAAAGGTGACGTCGTTAAGGCAGTTGTTGTCCGCACAAAGAAGGAAATTCGGCGTCCCGACGGTTCATATATCCGTTTCAGCGAGAATGCTGCCGTCATTATCAGAGATGACAAGAGTCCTCGTGGAACACGTATTTTTGGACCTGTTGCACGTGAACTGCGTGATAATTATATGAAAATTATTTCCCTGGCACCGGAAGTTATCTAAGACCCCATGACAGATGGAGGTGAAGAAAGTGACTGCTACTAAGCATAAAGTACAACCTAATAAACTACACGTTAAAAAAGGCGACTATGTCATGGTCATCAGCGGTAAAGATGCCGGAAAAAAAGGTAAAGTAATCGAAGTATTCCCGAAAAAGGGCCGCGTTGTCGTTGAAAAGGCTAATATTGTTAAACGTCATACAAAACCCTCTCAAGCGATGCCTCAAGGCGGCATTATTTCCAAGGAAGCTCCGATGGCCAGTTCCAACGTTATGCTATATTGCCAAGAGTGTAATTCCGTGACTCGTGTAAGTTTCAAGTTAACGGATAATGGAAAAGTTCGCGTCTGCAAGCATTGCGGAGTGAATCTTCCTGATAAACACTAATCGCGAAAGGAGGGACCCCAGTGGCTCGTCTAAAAGACAGATACATTAGTGAAATAGCTCCTGCGCTGCAGCAGAAGTTTGCTTATAAAAATGTTATGCAAATCCCTAAACTTGAAAAGATTGTGGTCAACATGGGTGTGGGAGAAGCTGTTCAAAACTCCAAAGCGATTGATTCTGCTGTAGGAGATCTGATGATTATTACAGGGCAAAAACCTATTGTGACCAGAGCGAAAAAATCGATTGCAGCTTTTAAACTTCGTGAAGGTATGCCTATCGGATGCAAGGTAACTCTTCGCGGTGAAAGAATGTATGAATTTATGGATCGCCTTTTAAGTGTGGCATTACCCCGCGTTCGTGACTTCCACGGAATTTCAGGTAAGGCGTTTGACGGACGAGGAAACTACACTTTAGGGATCAAGGAGCAATTGATTTTCCCAGAAATTGAGTATGACAAGATCGATAAGCTCCGTGGTATGGATGTAGTTTTCGTAACGACGGCAAAGACCGACGAAGAAGCGCGAGAGTTGCTTCGCGGATTCGGAATGCCGTATCGTGATTAAAGAAAGGGAGGTTCAAGAGCGTGGCTAAAACATCGATGGTTGTCCGCCAAAATCGCGGGCAAAAGTTCGCCGTACGTTCGCATAACCGTTGTAAGCTTTGTGGACGTCCCCATGCTTATATTCGGAAGTTTGGTATATGCCGGGTTTGCTTCCGGGAGTTGGCTCACAAAGGTGAACTTCCTGGGGTCACGAAGGCCAGTTGGTAATACTATTGTAAGGAAGGGGGACGACTGAAGTGTCAATGTCAGATCCGATTGCAGATTTTCTAACACGTATCCGCAACGCTGGGATGGTTTATCACGACAAGGTTGAGGTACCATCATCCCGGATTAAACGAGAACTTGCGGAGTTGCTTAAAGCCGAAGGCTACATTAAAGACGTTGAGTACATTGCGGACGATAAACAAGGTGTTATCCGGATGTATTTGAAATATGGTCCCAATCGTGAACGCGTTATCACTGGACTTAAGCGAATAAGCCGTCCAGGATTGCGTGTCTATGCGAAAAAGGATGAAATTCCCAAAGTTCTCGGAGGCCTCGGAGTTGCCATTATTTCAACTTCAAAGGGGATTATGACGGATAGAAAAGCCCGTAAAGAGGGTCTTGGAGGAGAAGTAATCTCCTATATTTGGTAATTATCGCAATGGGAGGTGCAGTGAATGTCCAGAATTGGTAAGCGTCCCATTGGAATCCCCAATGGCGTCGACATCAAAATAGAGGATAACTTGGTCACTGTAAAGGGTCCTAAAGGCACCCTGAGCAGACAAATTCATTCGTTAATGACGGTCACAGTAGAAAATTCACAGGTCACTGTCACTCGAGCCGATGATGAACCTTTGAGCCGATCCTTACATGGGTTGTCTCGCACTTTGATTGCCAATATGGTAGAAGGTGTGACAAACGGGTTCACTAAAGGACTTGATATGGTTGGTGTTGGCTACCGTGCAGCCAAGCAAGGCAACAAGCTTGTTTTAACGGTCGGTAAATCCCACCCTGTGGAATTAGTACCTTTTGAAGGTATTGATTTCGAAGTTCCAGCTCCCAATAAGATCCTGATTAAAGGAATGGATAAGGAGCTTGTCGGAGCTTTTGCGGCTGTTGTCCGCTCAGAACGACTGCCTGAGCCCTATAAAGGCAAAGGAATTAAGTATGAAACTGAAGTTGTTCGTCGTAAAGTTGGTAAGACCGGCGGTAAAAAGGGCGGCGCTAAGAAATAATCCAAAATAGCAAGGGCCAAATCTCTTGCAGTTCTGAAAGGAGTGTGTACCCTTTGATTAAGCGCATTGATCGAAAGGCTCTTCGCATTAAAAAGCATAAGAGTATCCGCAAAACTATAACCGGCGTCGCAGATCGTCCGCGTTTGGCTGTATTTCGGAGCTTGAATCATATCTACGCTCAAGTGATCAATGATGAGCTTGGTGTGACACTGGCAGCTGCATCTTCCCTTGATCCGGAATTTAAAGCAGCAAACCTGTCCGGTGGAAATACTTCCGGAGCTCAAAAAGTCGGCGAGATGATCGCAAAAAAAGCTCTTGAAAAGGGGATTACGCAGGTTGTTTTCGATCGTGGAGGCAATCTCTATCATGGCCGAATCGCTGCGTTAGCAGAATCAGCACGTGAAGCTGGGCTCAGCTTTTAAGCTAGGGTAAAGGAGGGAAAAATCAAATTGGCTAAATTCGAAGCAAACAAGTCGGAGTTGAATGAAAGGGTCGTTCATATAGCTCGAGTTGCTAAAGTTGTAAAGGGCGGACGCCGCTTTAGTTTCAGTGCCCTCGTTGTTGTCGGCGATGGTCATGGACGTGTAGGAGCTGGATTAGGCAAAGCTGGCGAAGTTCCTGAGGCTATCCGCAAGGGAGTCGAAGATGCGAAGAAGAACCTTCTTTCCATCCCTATGCATGGATCAACCATTACACATCCTATTTTAGGAATATTTGGCGCAGGACAAGTTTTGTTAAAGCCAGCTTCCAAAGGAACTGGTGTTATTGCTGGAGGCGCAGTTCGTGCGGTTCTTGAAGCTGCAGGCGTGCATGATATCTTAGCAAAGTCTTTGGGTTCGGCAAACGCGCATAATATGGTCAATGCGACAATGGCTGCGTTAAAATCTCTTAAGCGTCCAGATGAGATTGCCAAACTCCGAGGTAAAAACGTAGAAGAAATTCTAGGTTAAGGAGGGTTGGTCATGAAAATTAAAGTGACGCTGACGAAGAGTCCGATTGGTTATTCAAAGGCGCAGCATAAAGTTTTGCAAGCACTTGGTCTGGGAAAAGTTGGCTCAAGTGCTGTTCATGAAGACTCCCCAAGCATTTTAGGGATGATTCATAAATGTATGCATTTAGTAACAGTCGAACAAGTTCAATAGAAGGAGGTGTGGTCGAGTATGAAACTGCATGATCTTAAGCCTGCTGAAGGATCGACTCATGCCCCGAAACGTCTTGGGCGTGGAATTGGATCAGGTAACGGCAAAACGGCCGGCAAAGGGCATAAAGGACAAAATGCCCGTGCAGGCGGAGGTGTCCGTCCCGGTTTTGAAGGCGGACAAAATCCACTTTATCGCAGAATGCCGAAACGTGGCTTTAAAAATATTTTCAGAAAAGAAATTGTTGCTCTGAATGTTCGTGATTTAGAACGTTTTGAAAACGGAACGGTAATCACCCTTGAGCTCCTCTTAGAGAGCGGTCTCATTAAGGCTGTAAAAGATGGTGTTAAGATTTTAGCAACGGGGGAATTAACCAAAGCTTTGACCGTCAAGATTGACAAAGTCAGCCCTGCCGCGGCAGAAAAGATAGTTGCAGCTGGTGGCAAAGTAGAGGTGGAGTAGGATGATTTTCGATTCCCTGAAGAATGCGTGGAATGTAGCGGATCTCAGGAAGAAAATCGGTTACACTCTTCTTATGTTCCTGATCTTCCGTATCGGAGCACATATTCCCATTCCCTTTGTTAATCATGAAGTTTTAAAGAATATGCTTGGAACCGGGGGCATGTTTGATTTTATGGACACGCTCTCCGGGGGCTCCTTCAAACGACTAACAGTATTTGCCTTAAGCATTACTCCTTATGTTACAGCTTCTATCATTCTACAGTTGCTGACGATAGTAATCCCATCTTTAGAAAGACTCTCTAAAGAAGGCGATTATGGCCATAAAAAGATTACCCAATATACACGATATTGCACCGTAGTTTTGGGTTTTATTCAGGCCTTCGGTCTCACCTTTGGGATCCGCAGCGCCTTAATGGTTCCCAACTCCCCTTGGAAGTGGGGTATTTACTTTTTAGTGGCTCTCGTCTTAACTGCTGGAACAGCGTTTTTAATGTGGCTTGGTGAAGCGATAACAGAGAACGGTGTTGGAAATGGTATCTCGCTGATTATTTTTGCAGGTATTGTTTCGCGTGTACCTGATGCTCTTAAATACTTGTATAGTTTGTTTACGGTTCATGAGATCAATGTCTTTTCGCTTCTTGGCTTGGCGGTCATTGTGGTATTTATTATCGCAGGAGTTGTCTATGTTCAGGAAGGAACTCGACGAGTGTCGGTTCAATATGCGAAACGAGTTGTTGGTCGACGGGTGTATGGAGGACAAAGCAGTCACATTCCCTTGAAGGTTAATCAAGCCGGTGTTATTCCGGTTATCTTCGCGATTTCTTTGCTCGCCTTTCCGCAGACGATTGCAACATGGATGCCAACTTCTGGATTTGCGAGATTTGTCAACACTTGGTTCAGCATGAATGGGTCGGTTCAGTCCATCCCCTATTTGCTGGTCTACGCAGTGCTCATAATATTCTTTACTTACTTCTATACGGCTGTTACGTTTAATCCGGTGGATGTAGCGGACAACTTGAAGAAGTATGGAGGATTTATCCCTGGCCTTCGTCCTGGGCGTCCTACGGCTGAATATCTATCCAAGATTCTAAGCCGGATTACGCTGGCAGGCGGCATATTCCTTGCATTGATAGCAATTCTACCGACAATAGTCATGGGACTGACGGGTCTAAAAAACATCTATTTTGGTGGTACTTCCCTTTTGATCGTAGTTGGGGTTGCGCTTGAAACGATGAAACAGATCGAATCCCAGCTTATGTCAAGGCATTATCAAGGGTTTATGAAGTAAAGGAGGAATAGAGATGAAAATTATATTAATGGGCGGTCCAGGAGCAGGTAAAGGTACTCAAGCAGGTCCACTGGTGGAAAAATATCATTTTCCTCATATCTCCACAGGTGATATGTTCCGTGCGGCAATTAAAGAAGGAACAGCTTTAGGATTAAAAGCGAAGTCCTATATGGATGCCGGCGGATTGGTTCCGGATGAAGTTACCATTGGAATCGTTGCAGAGCGATTAGCACAACCGGATTGTGCTGAAGGGTTCCTTCTTGATGGGTTCCCGCGTACACTGGCTCAAGGGAATGCTTTAAATGAGATCTTGGATAGTCTTGGTATGAAGCTTGATGGCGTCATTAATATTGAAGTAGCCGAGGATGTCTTAATTCCGCGTCTAACCGGACGCCGCGTCTGCCGTAAATGTGGAGCTTCATATCATATGGTTTTCAATCCTCCCCAACAGGAAGGTGTCTGTGGCCAGTGCGGAGGAGAGCTTTATCAACGCTCCGACGATACTGTGGAAACAGCCAAGAATCGCTTAAACGTTTACAATCAACAGACTGAGCCCTTGATCAATTTCTATCAACAACAGGGTCTGCTGAAACGAATCAATGGTGATCAGCCAATCGATAAAGTCTTTGCGGATATTCTCAAGGCCTTGGGCTAATTTACCATGATTGAGCTTAAAAATGCCAGCCAGTTTAAGCGTATGCGTAAAGCAGGGAAAATTGTGGCCGATGCTCTCGCATTAATGCGTGAGGTCGCAAAGCCTGGGATTACGACGCTTGAATTGGATCGCAGGGCAGAGGAATATATTCGTGCTCAAGGTGCAATTCCTGCATTTAAAGGTTACAATGGATTTCCGGCGACACTCTGTACATCGGTTAATGAACAGGTTGTTCATGGAATCCCAAGTTTAAGGAGTTTAGAATCTGGAGATATTATCAGTATTGATTGTGGAGCGGTCATTGATGGATATTTCGGAGATGCTGCTCTAACTCTGCCAATCGGCGATGTTGATGATAATCTCTTAAAACTCTTAAAGGTAACTGAAGAATCACTAATGTTCGGTATTGCTCAGGCGAAAGTTGGAAATCGACTTTATGATATATCACACGCAGTTCAAAAGCATGTAGAAGACAATGGCTTTTCGATTGTGCGTGATTATGTCGGGCACGGAATTGGCCGAGCCATGCACGAGGATCCGCAGATCCCTAATTTTGGCAAGCCTGGCCGGGGGCCACGACTCGAGGTTGGTATGGCCTTGGCTATTGAGCCCATGGTAAACATGGGGACGTATGAAGTGCTGACGCTGAAGGATCACTGGACTGTGGTCACGAAGGATAAGAAGCCGTCGGCTCATTTCGAGCACACAGTCGCAATTACGGAAAATGGCTTGGAAATTCTAACTCGAAGTTAGGTCTATACCGTAGGATTGTCAGAGGAGGGGAATTTAAGTATGTCTAAAGAAGACGTTATTGAAGTAGAAGGTAAAGTATTAGAGCCATTGCCAAACGCGATGTTTTCCGTTGAATTGCCTAACGGACACAAAGTACTGGCCCATGTCTCTGGTAAAATACGCATGAATTTTATTAGGATTCTTCCCGGCGATCGGGTGACGGTGGAACTTTCTCCCTACGACCTGTCACGGGGCAGAATCACTTATAGGTTTAAGTAAGTCAAGGGAGGGATTACGGTGAAAGTAAAGCCTTCTGTTAAAACCATCTGCGAAAAATGTAAAATCATTCGCAGACATGGTAAGATCATGGTCATTTGCGAAAACCCGAAGCACAAACAACGCCAAGGGTAAATAGTTTCGGTTGCGCGGCTGATTGGAGATTTTCTCTAATGCACCGATTTTTATAATGGTAAGAGCTGAAAACATTGGAGGTGTAAATTTTAGATGGCACGTATCGCTGGGGTTGATTTACCGCGCGAGAAACGTATAGAAGTTGCCTTGACCTATATTTATGGCATTGGGCTTCCGACTTCACATAAGATTCTCGCCAAAACAGGTGTGAGTCCAGATGTCCGAGTGCGTGACTTGTCAGAAGACGAAGTCGGCAAGCTTCGGGAAGTTATTGATAAAGAGTTCAAAATTGAAGGCGATTTGCGTCGCGAAGTTTCCCTCAATATCAAGCGTCTGATGGAAATTGGTTGCTATCGTGGTTTGCGTCATCGTCGGGGACTTCCCGTGAGAGGACAACGCACGAAAACCAATGCTCGTACTCGTAAGGGTCCGGCTAAAACTGTCGGAGCAAAACGTAAGAAGTAATAAGGAGGGATAACCGAGATGGCACGTAAAGTTGTCCGGACAAAGCGCCGGGAACGTAAGAATATTGACAGTGGAATTGCCCATATCAAATCCACCTTCAACAACACCATGGTGACCATTACGGATACCAGCGGGAACGCACTCTCCTGGTCAAGTGCAGGTTCCTTAGGGTTTAAAGGTTCACGTAAGAGCACTCCATTTGCAGCACAAATGGCTGCAGAGACTTGTGCAAAGGTTGCAATGGAACATGGTTTGAAAGATGTTGAATGTTATGTAAAAGGTCCTGGAGCAGGACGTGAAGCTGCCATTCGTGCGCTGCAAGCTGCAGGCTTAGAAGTTAACTTAATCAAAGATGTGACACCGATTCCACATAATGGTTGTCGGCCACCAAAACGCAGAAGGGTATAGGAGGTGTGTAATCATGGCTAGATATACTGGACCAGTTTGTCGCTTATGTCGGCGTGAAGGTATGAAGTTATTCCTTAAAGGAGAACGTTGCTATACTGGAAAATGTGCTATTGACCGTCGTGCTTACGCCCCCGGACAGCACGGTCAGGCTCGTGGCAAGAAGCCTACTGAGTATGGTCTTCAGTTGCGTGAAAAACAAAAAGCCCGTCGTTTATATGGTGTCATGGAAAAACAATTCCAACACTATTTTGATGAGGCAGCTCGCCGCAAAGGAGTTACTGGTGAGAACTTATTAGTCTTGTTAGAACGACGCATGGATAATGTCGTATTCCACTTAGGTTTTGCTTCATCCCGTCCGGAAGCACGTCAACTCGTCAGTCATGGCCACTTTACCATAAATGGCAAACGAGTCGATATACCTTCCTATTCAGTACGTGTTGGTGAAGTTATTGCTGTTAAAGAAGGCAGCAAGAGCTCACCCAGAATGAAAGAACTTCTGGAAAACTTAGGCACACGTACTGTTCCGGGATGGTTAAGCTTGGATGCAAATGCAGCTGCAGGAACCGTTGTTGCGCTTCCTACTCGTGAAGATATTCAACTTCCAATTCAAGAACACCTCATCGTGGAGAAATACTCCCGTTAATGTTGACGTTCTGCCCTTTTGGGTCGGATGGATTGTATATCAAGTTCTCGAGAAAGAAGGTGCATTCCGATGTTAGAAATCGAGAAGCCCAGAATCGAGTGTGTCGAGCGTTCTGAAGATGACTCCTATGCAAAATTTGTAGTTGAGCCTTTGGAAAGGGGTTACGGGATCACCTTAGGAAACTCACTAAGACGGATCCTGTTATCCTCTCTTGAAGGGTCAGCGGTTACTTCAGTCAAAATTGAAGGGGTACTCCATGAGTTTTCCACGATTCCGGGTGTCTTAGAAGATGTTACTGACATCATTCTTAATTTAAAGTCCTTAGCCTTAAAAGGTTATACAGACGAACCCAGAGTCATTCGTTTAGAATCCCAGCATGAAGGGATTGTGACGGCGGGAGATATCATAACAGACCCAGATATTGAGATTCTAAACCGTGACTTAAAAATTGCTACTTTAGATCATGATGGCCGATTATTTATGGAAATGACGGTAGAACGCGGACGTGGTTACGTTTCTGCTGACAGAAATAAGAAGCCTGATCAAGTTATAGGAGTTATTCCTATTGACTCAATCTTTGCTCCTATTTACAAGGTTAACTATACCGTAGAGGACACTCGGGTAGGGCAAACTACGGATTACGACAAGTTAACCCTTGAAGTATGGTCTAATGGCAGTATTTCTCCAGAAGAGGCTACAAGTTCGGCAGCAAAAATTTTGAGCGATCACCTGCGCCTCTTTATGGGACTTACAGATAAACTCAATAATGTTGAAATCATGGTAGAAAAAGAAGAAGAAGCTAAAGATAAAATCCTCGAGATGACGATTGAGGAATTGGATCTATCTGTCCGTTCTTACAATTGCCTGAAACGTGCAGGAATTAACTCCGTTGAAGAGTTGACTCAAAAAACGGAGGAAGACATGATAAAAGTACGTAACCTTGGTCGTAAGTCTTTAGAAGAAGTGGAATTCAAGCTTAAAGACTTAGGTTTATCGTTCCGCCCGTCTGAGGACTAATTCGGTGCAAAAGGAGGGAATGTAATGGCTTACCGCAAGTTGGGAAGAAACTCAGGTCATCGCGGAGCAATGTTGCGCAACATTGTCACTTCCCTATTACGACACGAACGTATTGAAACGACCGAAGCACGCGCCAAGGAACTTAGTTCAATTGCTGAAAAGATGATTACGCTTGGAAAGCAAGGCGATCTGGCAGCACGTCGCTTAACGATGTCTTATCTAATGGATGAGGATGTTGTTAAAAAATTATTTGATACCATTGCGCCAAAGTATGCTGACCGTCAGGGAGGCTATACTCGTATTATGAAACTCGGCATGCGCCGGGGAGATGCTGCGTCTTTGGTTATCGTTGAACTCGTCTAGAAGCGAGTTGCTAAAGGCCGGGTTGCTTACAAGTTAAGCGCCCGGCCTTTGCTAACTTTAGGGAGTGGTTTCTTGAACTCAGCGAAGGTTCTCGAACTTCAAAACCTTTATTATGGTGACATCCTCAAAGGAGTCACTATGAACTGGCGAAAAGGAGAAATCCTTGCCCTGATGGGGTTGAACGGTGCAGGTAAGTCGACCTTGGCTCGATTGCTTGCTGGTCTAATTGCACCCAATAAAGGTGAGATCCGCTTGCAGGAAAATGGCAGAATTCTTCCTTGGGAGGCCGTTGAGCGATGGCGTGAAATAGGCTTTATAGGCCAACATCCAAGGCGGCAGACCATTGGGGCAACGGTTGCTGAAGAGTTGGGTTTTGGGCTAATTAACCTTGGCATGGATCAAAAGACTGTACGTTACCATGTGTCACAATTGACAAGGGAGATTGGTTTGCAGGGTAAAGAGAATCAGTCTCCCGCAACGCTATCCGGCGGGCAACGCCAAAGACTTGTCACAGCTGCGATTTTGGCTCTTCAACCATCTTTCTTAATCTTGGATGAGGCGCTGAGCATGCTTGATGCTAAGGCTCAAGATAGCATATTAGAGCTCTTAAGAAAAGCACGGACTACGACAGGACAGCTATGGATTACACATGATTCGGAACTGGCACGACAGGCAGACAGATTGTTAGTTCTACACGATGGATCTCTTGTCGATTGGGGCAATCCCAGAGATGCTTTTGAACGCCATTATGCGGAACTCTCAATTTTTGAAGCGAAGCAGCAAAGTCACGAATTTTCAGAGTTGAAAGCAGGACCAAGGAAAGAGGATCAACGTCGGATTTTAGTATGGGAAGAGGCAGACTTCAATTCACGTTTGAAGATTAATAAGTCCATAAAACCCGGTGAATTTTTGGCAATCGTGGGACCTTCAGGAGCTGGTAAAACAACAATTTTAGAAAGCGTTTATGGCTTTACCCTGGCGGCCAAAGGGCAATTATTGGTTAACGGGGAAGTAATGAACAAGCATAATAGCGGCGATTTGCGGCGAAAAATGGGCTTCGTCCTGCAAGAGGCGGGAGAATATCTAATCGGCCGCAGTGTATCCGAGGAAATATTCTACCATCAGCAGAGGACTGCCGCTAAATCTCCCAGCGCAGAGCAGGAATTGTATTTGAACCGCTATGGAATCCCTGCTCATCTGGCAAGGGTTGCTCCTGAAAGGCTGAGCGGCGGCGAGCGACAAAAAGTCGCTTTGGCAGCTGCCATGAAGACCTTACCGGAGATTTTATTGCTGGATGAACCATTGCTCGGCCTGGATGCGAAGAGCAGGGAAAGTATACAGAGGTTAATTTTCTCCCTCCGGGAAATTACAATTCTATTCGTAACCCATGATCTTAGAGACGTGTTGGGGGCAGCTGACCGGATTTGGCTCGTCGAAAACGGCGAAATCGTGCTTGATTGCCTCGTCGAGGAGTGGGGCAACTACAGGGACGAATTCATCCGCTCTGGAGTGCACTGTTAGGAGGGGGACGATGGATTCTCAGGAACTTTATTGGTTCAGCGATAGTGTTCTTCACCGGCTGGACCCAAGGTTAAAGGTGGGCGGATTGGCGATTTTGTCACTCCTCCTGACGTTGACTCGTTGGCAGGGATTAGTTCTAACGTCATTGGCACTTGTGGGGCTGGTGATCATAAGCCACACTCCTTTGAGGTTATTTCGGGGGATGACGTTTGTTCTCCTATGGTTAGGGTTATTTTATGGTGTCGCTGCAGGGTGGGTCTGGGGTCAATCAGCTTCTTTTTGGCAAGGGCACTGGTCGCAGGCAGGTTTATTGCAGGCGGTTTTCATGCTCTGGCGTATAACCCTAATTTTTGGTTTGACCAGGCTCTTTGCGGCAGTAACCCTCCCTATGGAACAAGGTCTGGGAATTGTCTATTTTTTCGCGCCCCTGACCAGTCTTTCAACTAAAGCAGCAGAATTTGCTCTTTTACTGACTCTGACTTTGCGTTTTATTCCGCTTCTGGGTGAAGAAGCAGCATTAATCTGGAAAGCGAGAATGATAAAGGGAAATTGGCCAGCCACATGGCTGCGGCGTTCATGGGAGATATGCCAGCTTATTGTTCCCTTAATTCTTATCAGTTTAAAGCGAGCAGAAGAACTTGGAGAAACTATGTTAGCCCGCGGATATGGTTCAGGCAGCTTTAGAACGTTCTTAATTCATGAAAGAACCGCAATGGACTGGTGGGGCGGAATTGCCGTTGGATTATGGGGAGTGCTGCTGTTAATCTGGCACTAAAACGGGACTTCGTGGAGGTTGGTGGCATACGATGCGAAACATACGGCTCAAGGTAGCCTATGACGGTACAAATTATCATGGCTTTCAGCGCCAGATCAAAACAGCAGGGCCTACGATCCAAGGAACCTTAGAAGACGTATGGCAGCGACTGGTGGATGAAAAGGTGACTCTAGCTATGGCGGGACGGACCGATGCAGGTGTTCATGCTTCCGGCCAGATTGTTAATTTTGAAACAGAAGCAAGAATACCGGAAGATAAAATTCCTAAGGCTTTTAATAGTTTGCTTCCTAAGGATATACGTATTCTTCTGGCAGAGAATGTTCCCTTCGATTTTAATGCACGCTGGTCTGCAGTGTGGAAGCGCTATGATTACCAGATCGATAATCGGCGAATACCGGATGTCTTTAATCGGTTATATACCTGGCATATTCCTGTACCTCTTAATATTTCTAACATGCAAGCTGCTGCAAACTTCCTGGAAGGAAGGCATAATTTTAAAACGTTCGCCGCTGCCGGAGGCGACAGTAAAACCTTTGAACGAACGCTTTATCGCTGTCAAGTACGGTTTGATCAGGATTTGATCCGTGTAACTTGTGTTGGTGACGGATTCTTATACCATATGGTAAGGATCATTGTTGGTACACTCGTTGATGTCGGAAGAGGGCGAATTAGTCCCGAAGAGATACCGGATATTATTAAGAGTCAAGAGCGGAGACGTGCCCGCTTGATTGCTTCAGCCCATGGTTTGTTTCTAACGCATGTGAATTACACTGAGGAAAGTCCTTTTGAAGTATTTCCCGATCTTAATCCTAAGTAAAATCATAGGTATTAATACTCTTTTGTCAGCTTGAATCGTGTAACAGAGTCTGGAAGACGAAAAAATGTCTTTCATATAGAACTTGACAAGGAATTGACTTGACAAGGAAAGAAAATCTAAATAAAATAGCATTATGAGTTTTTATGTCATGGCTGTGCTTGAGCCCCATAACCTTGACATATCACGAGCATGATTGAGCCCCATGAGCGTGAAACAAAACGGAAACTGATAATTTTTGGAGGGAAAGTCATGACTACGTTTTTTGCGAAGGCGCAGGACCAAGAGCGCAAATGGTATATCATTGACGCTGCAGGTATCCCTTTGGGCCGTGTTGCCACAGAAGCAGCACGTATCCTAAGAGGTAAACATAAACCAACTTTTACCCCGAATGTCGATACAGGGGATCACGTTATTATTATTAATGCAGAAAAGTTATTACTCACGGGTAATAAATTAAATGCTAAACTTTATCGTCGTCACTCCGGCTTTCCTGGTGGATTGAAAGAGATCCCCTACAAGAAGCTGATGAAAA
The DNA here is from genome assembly GCF_002196785.1 of Desulfosporosinus sp. FKA. NCBI lineage: Bacteria > Bacillati > Bacillota > Clostridia > Eubacteriales > Desulfitobacteriaceae > Desulfosporosinus > Desulfosporosinus sp. FKA. The sequence continues at coordinate 106,487 of NZ_NAHZ01000027.1, forward strand.
CCATGCCTGAACGTGCGATGGAACATGCTGTTAAGGGAATGCTTCCTCATAACAGGTTGGGCGCTCAAATGTACACTAAGTTAAAAGTGTACAAGGGAGAATCACACCCTCATCAAGCTCAACAACCTGAAGTTTGGACAATACAGTAGGTTTAGGAAGGAGGAAGAATAACTATGGCAACTCAATTACAATATGCGGCAACAGGCCGCCGCAAGAACGCTATTGCTCGCGTTCGTCTTATTCCCGGTGAAGGGAAATTTACGATTAATAAACGCGAATTATCCGAATACTTCGGTAAGAAGACTTTAGAAATGATTGTTCAGCAGCCATTTAATATAACGGATACTCTCGCAAAATATGATGTTATTGCTCTTGCTCACGGAGGCGGAACCACCGGTCAAGCCGGTGCAATTCGTCTCGGAATAGCTCGTGCTTTATTGAAGGCTGATGCAAGTCTTCGTCCAAGCTTGAAACGCGCCGGTTTCCTGACTCGTGACCCACGAATGAAGGAACGTCGTAAATACGGCTTGAAGAAAGCCCGTAAGGCTCCACAATTCTCTAAACGTTAATTATCAGAACCCCTCAGGCCTTCTTGGTTTGGGGGGTTTGTCTTTTTACTCTAAAGTGATCTGCTCAACGCATATTTTCCTCCCTCTCCCCATATTGTAGTGACGGAATAGATGGGGAGGGTGAGGAAAATGAAAACAATCCGGGTAGTTGCTTTTAAACCTCGAAAAGCGTTAATCATAGGCAGCATTCTAATGGTGTGTTTAATTCTTGCCGCAGCTTGGAAATTAGAAGGCACAAACCAAAAAATATGGAGCTGGACGCTTGGTCATCGAGTGGTTGTTATTGACGCAGGTCATGGCGGAGTTGATCCCGGAGCTGTAGGAAAAAACAAAGTCTTAGAAAAAAATATTACCTTAGCGGTAGCGAAACGTCTGCAAGCTCATATACAGCAATGCGGCGCCAAAACAATTATGGTTCGTGAAGAGGATAAAGATTTAGGAACATCCCAAGGACTTTTAAAACGGAAACGAGAAGATTTGGCTCAACGAATTCAATTGGCAATGGAAGCTCAAGCCGAGGTGTTTATAAGCATTCATGCTAATAGTTTTCCCAATGAAAAATTGACTGGAGCTCAAACGTTTTATAATGCAGATTCAGCGGAAGGAAAAATATTAGCGCAAGCTATTCAAGAAAAATTGAATCTAATGACGAAGGGCAAACGGCTTATTAAAGCTAATAAAGATATCTATATCCTCAAAAAAGCCCATCAGGCAGCCGTCACCGTTGAAGTCGGTTTCTTGTCGAACCCTGCTGAAGAGCAATTATTAACAACTCCGGAGTATCAGGAGACATTGGCTGTCGCAATATATCAAGGTTTAAACGAGTATTTTAGTAAACAAACAGCAAATCAGCATTGATTCAAGATTTTAAAGTCATATCATCTGTTCTCAGCTAAATTGAACAACGAGACTTCGATGGGGAAGTCGAGAGGAATCTGAATATTCGTTGCGCTGAAAATGGATTGTAGGTAAAATAGTTATTAGAAAAAAGAATGAGGCTGTCTTGAATTAAGAGGTTAACAATTCTTAATATTTTTACAGGAAGAAGGTTTTGAAAAATCTTTTTGTCATATGTATGAAGTCAATCTTAAAGATCTATGGAAGATATAAGAGACTGAAAAAATAAGTGGAGAGATGGGATGTGCATGGATGCCATTAAGGCTTTTTATCGAGATCAGGCACAGCATCTGCACAAAGACGTGTGGGAAATTGCTCGTCAGATCGGTGAGCACCCGGAACTCGGATATAAAGAATACTTTGCTTCTGAGGTGTTAAGTAATTTTCTTAAAAAACATAAGTTCGAGGTGAAGAGAGGAGTTGCGGGAGTAGAAACTGCTTTTTTAGCTTGTTTTAAAAGCAATATTCCCGGACCTAAGATTGCCTTTCTGGCTGAGTATGACGCTTTGCCAGGGGTTGGCCATGGTTGTGGACATAATTTGATTGGTGCTGCCAGTGCCGGAGCGGCTGTAATCTTAAGCAAGAGTTTGGAAGTCCCCGGGGAAATTATTGTGGTTGGCAGTCCAGCTGAAGAAACCAGCGGAGCTAAAGTGACGCTGGTCGAAGAAGGAATTTTTAATGGTGTCGATGCTGCAATAATGTTTCATCCCGGAAGCCAAAATGTCCCTGTAATTTTCAGCTTGGCTTTGGATGCCTTGGAGTTTACCTTTCATGGCAGGGCTGCTCATGCGGTTGCGGCCTCTAATTTTGGCATAAATGCCCTCGATGCAGTTATCAATTTCTTTGTAGGGATAAATTCTCTCAAAAAGCAAATCTCCCAAGACATGAAAATTAATGGAGTCATTACTGAAGGAGGAACGGTCCCGAACATTATTCCGGATCGCGCCGTTGCTCGTTTTTACCTCCGGGCGCGGAAGCGAAAAGAACTTGATGAATTGCGGGAGCAGGTCATTCGCTGTGCCGAAGGGGCAGCAGCGATGGTTTCTGCCAAAATGACTTGGCAAAAATTCGAATTTTCTTACGATGAAATGCTCACAAATTTGACCTTGGCAGATTGTTTTACGAAAAATCTGCGCGAGTTAGGGATTCGTCATATTGCCTCTCCTCAGACGGCAATGGGTTCAGTGGATATGGGTAATGTCAGTCGGGCAGTTCCGGCAATACACCCCTATTTAGCCTTGGGCAGCGGGACAGAGATACCACATACTAAGGAATTTGCGAAGGCAGCTCTGTCTTCGGAAGGGGAAAAGCTTGTTATGCTGGCAATGCAAATTCTTGCTTTTACAGGATCAGATGTCCTGCGGGACAAAAAACTGCTGCAGCAAATTAAGAAAGAATTTCGAGCCAAAACTTGAACTTGTTGGCAACTCTCATTGAATCCCCAATTTTGCTCGCCTAATCATTAAAGGAGTTCTCACTCCACTATACTAGTGAAGCGAGAACTCCTTTGGTATGTGCACTCACTTCGAATTCTCATCACTTTCGCATTCCGATGCTCACTACTCGCTTGTGCTGGAGCAAAGGCAGGTCTTTTGGCACCTGAAGAATAATGAATCATAAATGGGCATAAATTGTCATAAACTAAGGTAAGTTAACCTTGATCAACGATTAAGAGAGAAAAGAGGCTGGTTAAGACAGGCTCTTTTTTAATGGAAGGCATTGAATTATTATACGAGCGAATGTATAATTATGAAAACGAAACAAGAGTGGAGGAAATGACAATGAGAGTTGGTGTACTAGGGGCCACGGGGTATGCAGGACAAGAATTAGTACGGCTCTTGCGTCGCCATGAAGAAGTTGCTGAGCTTGTTCTTTCATCGTCCAGTGTGGCAGGCCAAGGGTATGAGGAGGTTTATCCGCACTGGAGCGGTCAAAATATTGGTATTTTACAAGATGAAGATGTTCCCGATCTTGATGTTTTATTCTGTGCTCTTCCTCATGGCTTGACAGCCTCCAGAGCAAGAGGATTTCTTGATCGTAAGATAAAAGTTATTGACTTAGGAGCCGACTTTCGCCTGAATTCAGCCCAAGTATATGAGGAATGGTACAAGTTAAAGCATCCTGACGTCGATTTGCTTGGTCAGGCGGTATATGGTTTACCGGAGTTATACCGCGAGAAAATTAAAGGCCAATCTTTAATTGCCAATCCAGGCTGTTATCCAACTGCGACCTTATTGGCCCTTGTCCCCCTGCTGAAAGAGCAGCTGCTTCAGACGGAAATGTTGGTCATCGATGCTAAATCGGGTGTTTCGGGAGCAGGCCGAGGGGTTTCTTTAGGCAATCATTTTTCAGAGGTTAATGAAAATTTTAAAGCCTATGGAGTCGCCAGCCATCGCCATACTCCTGAAATAGAGCAAGAACTTTCGCGAGCGGCCGGTCAGCCATTAACGGTAAATTTCACGCCTCACCTGGTGCCCATGACACGGGGAATGTTAATCACCATCTATGCCAAGGTTAAAGAGGGAATTAATGAGGCTGACTTGAGAAACTGTTGGTTAAAACACTATGCGAGCGAACAGTTTGTCCACCTTTTGCCGCAGGGAACCTGGCCTCAGACGAAATTTTCCAGCGGCAGCAATCATGCCTTTTTGCAATTAACTGTAGATCAGAGAACCGGAAATGCCGTTATAGTATCTACGATCGATAATTTGATGAAAGGTGCTGCAGGGCAGGCAGTGCAGAATATGAATCTGGTCATGGGATGGCCGGAAGAATTGGGATTAGGCGGGACAGCGCTCTGGCCCTAAGTGAAGGAGTATGAGACTATGGTTAAAACAGTTGAACCTTGGAAACAAATTGCGGGCGGTATCGCAGCACCGCAGGGATTCTATGCGGAAGGCGTAAAAGCAGGTATTAAATATCCGGACAAATATGATGTGGCGTTAATTTATTCAAAAGTTCAAGCTCAAGCAGCAGGAGTATATACTAAAAATTTGGTTAAGGCACATCCTCTTTATTTAAACCAGCGTCATTTGCAGAATGGGATGGCTCAAGGTATTGTCGTTAACAGCGGCAACGCCAATGCCTGCGTCGGTGCGTTTGGGGACCAATCTGCTGAAGCAATGGCTGAGGCAGTGGCAGAGACCGCAGCGATTCCTCAAGATGATGTGCTTGTGGCCTCAACCGGCGTAATTGGAGTAGAGCTGCCTCTTGAACGAGTGTTAACCGGTATTAAAAACGCCGGTACCGAGTTGTTCAAAACTATGGAGAAGGCTTCCGATGAAAAGCTTGATGCTTCTTTAGCGGAAGGAGCTCATCGAGCAGCCTTAGCTATTATGACAACAGATACCGTCGTTAAAGAATATGCCTATGAACTTCCTTGCTCACAAGGAGGAATTATCAAACTTGGGGCCATGGCGAAAGGTTCCGGAATGATTCATCCGAATATGGGAACCATGTTAGGTTTTCTCACAACAGATGCAGAGGTCCCCGCTGCAGTCTTGCAGCGTCTTCTCCGAGAAGCTGTTGAGGATAGTTTCAATATGGTGACTGTGGATGGAGACACGAGTACCAACGATATGGTATTGATTTTAGCCAATGGTGTGTCTGGGATTGCACCAAATGGCGACGACATGGTCAACTTTGAAGCTATGGTTAAAGCGATGTGCATACAACTGGCTAAGGATATTGCCCGTGATGGGGAGGGCGCCAGTAAACTTATGGAAGTACAGGTCACTGGGGCTAAAACGAAGGAAGATGCCCGTAAAATCTCTCGCAGTATTTGCGGATCCAGTTTGGTCAAAGCCGCTTTGTTCGGGGAAGATGCTAACTGGGGAAGGATTTTGACTGCTGCAGGTTATTCAGGTGCAGACTTTAATCCGAACAGTGTTGATATTTTTCTGGGTAATTTGGCTGTAGCTCAAGCAGGGAAAGGGATTTCTTTTTCCGAAGAAACCGCGAAAGAAATTTTGCAGCACAAAGAGGTAGAGATACGCTTAGTTTTAAATGATGGATCGGAAAATGCCACTGCCTGGGGTTGTGACCTTACTCATGAGTATGTCACGATCAATGGGAGTTACAGAACCTAAAGAACGGAGGCGGAAGAAATGACCCCGATTGAAGAGGGAATTGGCAAAGCCGGTGTTTTGGTAGAAGCACTGCCCTATATCCAAAAATTTGCAGGGAAAACAGTCGTCATTAAATATGGCGGGCATGCCATGGTAGATCCGTTGCTCAAGGAATCTGTCATGTTAGATATTTTGCTTTTGCATTCCGTGGGGATTCGCCCGGTTCTAGTCCATGGCGGCGGCCCCGAGATTAATGCCATGCTGAAAAAGGTGGGCATTGAGAGCCATTTTATTAAGGGCTTGCGATTTACCGATGCTCAAACGATGGAAATAGCCCAAATGGTTTTAGTAGGGAAGCTGAACACAGAGATAGTCGCTATGTTGAACCGTTTTGGTGGTAAAAGTGTTGGTTTATCTGGAAAAGATGCACAGCTCTTATTGGCAACTAAGAAACCTCTCAAAATGCCAAATAGTGACGGAACTATGGAAGAAATCGATTTAGGACTTGTCGGCGAGATTCATACAGTGACACCCAATATCTTGAATACTCTGTTAGAGCAAGGATATATTCCTGTAATTTCTCCGGTTGCCAGCGGTGAAAATGGGGAAACCTTCAATGTCAATGCGGATACTGCCGCGGGGAAAATTGCGGAAGCTCTGAAAGCAGACAAAATGCTTTTGTTGACGGATGTGCGTGGTATTCTTCGTGATGTCGGGGATTCAGATTCACTGATCTCAACGGTTAATCGAGATGAAGTAGATACACTGATAGAAGAAGGAGTTTTACAAGGCGGAATGCTGCCTAAAGTTGAGTGTGCTGTGTCCGCACTAGAACAAGGGGTAGGCAGTGTCCATATCCTTGATGGACGAATACGCCATGCAATACTTCTGGAACTATTTACCGACGGCGGTATAGGAACAATGTTTAAGGACTAAGGCAGTGAACTCGTTCAGCTAAAGCTGAACATCGGGGCTTTAGGTGAGGACTCGACCCCACCTGAGGTTAACGAAGGACCTACTCCCACTTATAGAAGCGGGGGTCTTAAAAGAGATAGGGAGGAATGAGACAATGACACAGTTAGAAGGTTTATCCACAGAGGCCATCATTGAGCGTGGAAAAAATGTGGTTATGAATACTTATGGCCGTTTGCCTATGACCATTGTTAAAGGGAAAGGCGTCTGGGTTTGGGATACAGAAGGAAAACGCTATCTGGATTTTTTAACGGGATTAGCCGTCAATTCTTTGGGACACAGCCATCCGGCTATCGTGCAGGCGATTCAAGAACAGGCTGAAGAAGTATTGCATACTTCAAATTTATATTGGATTCCTAATCAAGTTGCTCTTGCAGAGAGTTTAGTGAAGCATTCCTTTGCTGACAAAGTATTCTTCTGCAATAGCGGAGCTGAAGCTAATGAAGCTGCTTTTAAGCTGGCTCGCAAATATGCTAAAGAAATGTACGGTGACCACAAATATAAAGTAATATCGCTGAAAAACTCCTTTCATGGGCGTACATTGGCGACCTTAACTTTGACCGGACAAACAAAGTATCAAAAAGGGTATTCTCCATTGCCTGTCGGTCTAAGCTATACGGCACTTAACGATTTAGAAGGTTTAAAGGCTAAAGTTAACGAAAAGACGGCTGCAGTCTTTATTGAACCCATTCAAGGTGAAGGGGGAGTTATTCCTTGTTCTAAGGAGTTTCTCCAAGCTGCGAGGGACTTGTGTGATCAATATAGTGCCTTGTTAATTTTTGATGAAGTACAGTGCGGCGTGGGAAGAACCGGTAAGCTCTTTGCCTACGAGTGGAGCGGTGTGACTCCCGATATTATGACTTTAGCCAAAGCTTTAGGGGGCGGTGTTCCAATGGGTGCAATGCTGGCCACCGATAAGGTTGCGAATGTGTTTCAGCCTGGAGACCATGCTTCAACTTTTGGCGGCAATCCTTTGGCTACAGCCGCAGGATGTGCAGTTTTAGATATTATGCTTCAAGAAGGATTTTTCACGGGCGTTCAAGAAAGAGCAAACTATTTTCGACAAGGTCTGGAACATTTAGCGCAGAAGTATCAAACAGGAGATCCCATCCGAGGGCAAGGGTTTATCCTTGGCTGGCCGGTATCTAAGTTTGGTCCGGAAATTGTAGCTCGCTGTCTCCAAAAAGGATTACTCATTAATTGTGTAGGCGGCAAGACTCTGCGTTTTCTCCCGCCACTGATCGTGGAAAAACCTGAAATTGATGAAGCTTTGAAACTACTGGACGAAGTGTTTGCTGAACTTTGGAAGTAGACCAAGAAAAGCAAATTTATAGTGGATGTGCAAAATGAATAGACAAGGCAGAACTAACTTATTGATCCGAGGAGGGATAAAATGAAGGCAGCACTCGTTCTTGAGACAGGCAAAGTTTTTATGGGGGAATCCTTTGGAGCCTCTGGAGAGACCTGGGGTGAAGTGGTCTTCAACACAGGAATGACGGGCTATCAAGAGGTACTGACAGACCCCTCATATGCTGGGCAAATGGTCTGTATGACCTATCCTCTCATCGGAAATTACGGAATTAACAAGCAAGATGATCAGTCTGAAAAAGTCCAAGTGCAAGGATTTATCGTCAAAGAGGCTGCTCTTAATCCCAATCATTGGCAGCTCGAGAAAAATATCTCGAGAACATTGGCACAAGCAGGCGTTGTGGGGATCAAAGGGATAGATACCCGTGCCCTAACCAGAATTATACGCGAATATGGAGTTCTGCGCGGTGTAATCACAACCCGCCTGGAACACCTTAACGAGCTAACCGCTAAACTAAAAACTTGGCAAGTTCCGGAGAACGTTGTAGCAGACGTCAGCACCAAGAAAATATATACCCTGCCGCCTACGGAATCGAAAAAAGGCTCCTTTCATGTTGTGGTTATGGATTTCGGGATCAAAAACAATATTTTGCAGGCTATGCAGGCTCAGGGATTCCAGTTGACGGTTGTTCCCTACAACACCACGGCAGAGCAGATCCTCAAACGGCGTCCTGATGGGGTTTTCCTTTCCAATGGTCCAGGTGATCCCAAATGTGTTCAAGCAGGGATAGAAACAATTCGTAACTTGATTAATCAACGTCCTATTTTCGGTATTTGCCTCGGTCATCAACTCTTGTCGCTGGCCTTAGGAGGCGATACCTATAAGATGAAGTTTGGACATCGGGGAGGAAATCAACCTGTACAGGAGCTTGAGACAAAGCGGGTTACGATTACTTCCCAGAACCACGGTTATGCGATTTCTGAGAACAGTTTAGCTCAGACTCCTTTATATGTAACCCATCGCAATCTTAACGATCAAAGTGTTGAAGGAGTTAAACATCAGGATTTACCCGTATTTTCTGTTCAATATCATCCAGAAGCCGGTCCCGGCCCGAGTGAATCTCTTTATTTATTCGACGAGTTTGCACAATTAATGCAGGAATGGAGGGCTCAGCATGCCTCTTAATCCGGCTTGGAAAAAGGTCCTTGTCATTGGCTCAGGGCCGATTGTCATCGGGCAAGCCGCAGAATTTGATTATGCCGGTACTCAAGCCTGCAAAGCTTTACGGGAAGTGGGTTTAGAGGTGGTTTTAGCAAACAGTAATCCAGCCACAATTATGACTGATGTCAAAATGGCTGATCTTACGTACATTGAACCACTTTTGCCTGAATCCCTGGCACGAATTATTGAAAAGGAAAATCCCGACGCCTTGCTGCCTACCCTGGGAGGTCAAACGGGTCTTAATCTCGCTATGGAGTTGGAACGCAGCGGCGTGTTGAAAAAATACAGTGTTGATTTGATTGGCTGCAATGCGGAAACGATTTATAAGGCAGAAGACCGTGATGCCTTTAAAGAGACTATGCTTGCGCTTGGAGAGCCTGTAGCCGAAAGTACTATTGTGACATCCCTTGATGAAGGGAAAAGCTTTGCGCGGAGCCAGGGCTTCCCGCTGATTATTCGACCTGCCTATACTTTAGGCGGAACAGGCGGCGGAATCGCTAAGAATTCCAAACAATTGGAAGAAATTTTACAGCGAGGACTGCAAGCCAGTCCCATAGGTCAATGTCTTCTCGAGCGAAGTGTAGCGGGTTGGAAGGAAATTGAGTATGAAGTTATGCGGGACGACGCTGACAACTGTATTACAATTTGTAATATGGAAAATATAGATCCCGTCGGTATCCATACGGGAGACAGCATTGTCGTAGCCCCTTCGCAAACGTTGAGTGATGTGGAATACCAAATGCTGCGCTCATCGTCTTTAAAAATCATTCGGGCTTTAGGCGTCAATGGAGGGTGTAATGTTCAGTTTGCCTTGAATCCAGTGAGCAGAGAGTATGTGGTCATCGAGGTAAATCCTCGGGTTAGCCGGTCCAGCGCCCTGGCTTCCAAAGCAACGGGGTATCCGATTGCCAAAATGGCTGCCCTTCTCTCTGTTGGTTTTACACTTCCGGAATTAACGAATCCTGTCACCGGGCACACAAGCGCCTGTTTTGAGCCAGCCTTGGACTATGTGGTTGTTAAATTTCCGCGCTGGCCTTTTGATAAGTTTCCGGCAGCAGACCATCGCTTGGGCACCCAAATGAAAGCAACGGGTGAAGTTATGGCTATGGAACGAACCTTAGAAGGGGCTCTCTTAAAAGCAGCTCGTTCCTTGGAAATCGGAAGTGTAGGCCTTCGTATTGCTGCTTCCGGGGGCTGGACAGAGATGGAAATCGAAGACAAGCTGGCTTCAACAGACCATGAACGGTTTTTTGCGATTGCGGAAGCCTTTCGTCGGGATTGGACGAGTTTAGAAGTTCAAATGCTTACGCAAATTGATCCCTTCTATTTAGCGAAAATTAAGGAACTGGTTTCTTTGGAACGCCGCCTTCAAGGTGAGCCCTTAACTTCGGAATTGCTGCGACTGGCCAAGGTCAAAGGGTTTTCGGATTTAGCCGTTGCCAAGCTGACAGGGCGGACGGAGGAAGCGGTAAGGAATTTGCGGATGGAACTGGGGATAATCCCTGTCTTCAAAACTGTAGATACTTGTGCCGCGGAATTCGCCTCGGCAACCCCTTATTATTATTCTTCTTATGAAGAAGAAGATGAGGGCGAGGTCACTTCCGGCCCCAAGATTGTTGTTTTGGGTTCAGGACCGATTCGGATTGGGCAAGGGATAGAGTTCGATTATTGCTCCGTTCATGCTCTCATGGCTTTGCAAGAGGCCGGTATAGAAGCAATCATGGTCAATAACAATCCTGAAACAGTTTCTACAGATTTTGATACGGCAGATAAACTCTATTTTGAGCCTTTAACTGTCGAAGACGTGCTTCATGTTTTGCATAAAGAGCAGGCAGATGGCGTACTTGTTCAATTTGGCGGGCAAACAGCTATTAATTTGGCCGGTCGGCTTGAAGGTGCAGGAGTAAAGGTTTTTGGTACTCCTGTGGATTCTATTGACCTGGCTGAGGATCGGGAACGCTTTGCTGAGCTGTTATGCCGCTTAGGAATCCCACAGTCTGAAGGCCGCAGTGTGACCTCTATCGCTCAGGCTTCAACCGTAGCAGAGGAACTGGAATTTCCGGTGATTGTCCGTCCGTCCTATGTCATTGGAGGTCGCGCTATGCAAGTCGTCTATACTCTTGAAGAACTGAAAGACTACTTGCGTCGGGCTATCTACCTCTCACCGGAACATCCGATCTTAGTGGATCGTTATTTAGAGGGCAAAGAAGTTGAAATTGATGCCGTTTCAGACGGAGAGACCACGGTGATTGCCGGAATTATGGAGCATATAGAACGCGCCGGTGTCCATTCCGGAGATAGTTTAGCAGTCTATCCTCCCCAAAGCTTGACTCCTTCCGAAATTGACCAGATTCAGGATTATACTTGTCGCTTAGCTTCTGGAATCGGCATTCGAGGACTTATCAATATTCAATTTGTTGTTGTCCGCGGTAAAGTGTATGTTTTGGAAGTTAATCCCCGAGCAAGCCGAACCGTGCCAATTCTTTCTAAAGTTACGGGAATTCCTCTCGTGAATTTAGCGGTTCAGGTTGCCTTAGGTAAGTCGTTACAGGAACTGGGCTATAAGCATGGCCTTGCTCCCGAGATGCCTTACGTTGTCGTTAAAGCTCCGGTTTTTTCCTTTGAAAAACTGACCAAAGTTGAAACTTCTCTGGGACCGGAAATGAAATCAACGGGGGAGGTTCTGGGCATGGACACTCAGTTCGGCCATGCTTTGGCCAAAGCCTTTGCGGCCTCGCGTGTTCCCTTGCCACAGGATGGCAGTATTTTAGTATCTGTTGCTGAAAAGGACCGCCCTGAGGCGATAACTCTTGCCCGACAACTGTCTCAGCTTGGTTTTGGGGTTAAAGGAATCGGTGATACGGCCAAGGCTTTAGCTCTCTGCGGTGTAAAGGTTGACGTGGTTAGTGAATCAAGTCAGGCTTTACAGGAAGCTATTCGACAGCGCGAGTTTTCCTTTATCCTTAGCACACCGATAAAAGGAACGACTCCCGAACACACGGGCTATTTGTTAAGACGTTTAGCTGTTGAACATGGCGTACCCTGTTTTTCGTCAATGGATACAGCAAAAGCAGTTGTGCGCGCGCTGCAGGAGATCAGAAGCCAGACAAAGCCGCAGGTACTTTCGCTGCAGGACTATTTAGCTTAGCTGCCTGCAACAGGTATGGGAATCACTTCACTTGTAGAAGTGAGAGCCTTACGATTAGATAAAAAAAACTCCTGGTTGACACTTATGTCAATCAGGAGTTTTATAATATTCTTCAAATATGGTCCATCGAATATAGAAATTGGGGCATGATAACCTTAAGCAAGTTCGTGAATAACCTTAGCAATACCAATTTATCAATCGTAAGACTCCTGCTTCTGACAAAAACGATACAGTTTAACTATTGCATTTTTATACATTAATAAGTATAATAATACACATTGAAGGGGTGGAAGAGATATGATAACAATTGATCGTTCACAGTTTAAGGGTCGGGATTTTATTTCTTTACATGATTTTACGCAAAATGAATTAAAATGTTTTTTAGATGTTGCTGCCGAGCTTAAAAAAGAACAAAAGGCTGGGCGGCCGCATCCAATTCTTCAAGGCAAAACCTTGGGTATGATTTTTACAAAATCTTCAACGCGGACCAGGGTTTCATTTGAAGTAGGAATATATCAGCTTGGAGGACAAGGACTCTTTTTAAGCGGCAGGGACATCCAGCTCGGCCGGGGAGAAACAATCGCCGATACGGCTCGGGTACTCTCCCGTATGGTTGATGGCATTATGATCCGCACCTTTAGTCATCAGGAAGTTCTGGACTTGGCTCAATACGCGACAATTCCCATAATCAATGGCCTGACAGATATGCTGCACCCCTGCCAAGTGCTGGCAGACCTTATGACGATTCAAGAGCATAAAGGACGTCTGGCAGGGTTAAAATTGGCTTATATCGGGGATGGCAACAACATGGCCCATTCACTAATGTTCGGCGGAGCCAAAATGGGATTACAAGTTGTGATTGCATCTCCCCAGGGTTATAAGCCTGACCCTGCTCTGGTGGCTTTAGCCCAGGAAGATGCTAAAGCGAATGGCGGCAGTGTCGAAATCCTTGATGATCCCTTAGAAGCGGTGAAAGGAGCCGATGTTCTTTACACAGATGTCTGGGCAAGCATGGGACAGGAAGCAGAAGCCGGTGAGCGTATGAAGGCTTTTCAAGGCTACCAGATCAATGCTGAGTCCCTTAAACTTGCCCATCCGTCAGCAATTGTCCTGCACTGTCTGCCGGCTCATCGCGGCGAGGAAATTACTGAAGAAGTTATCGAAGGCGCCCATTCCGTTGTTTTTGATGAAGCAGAAAATCGGCTGCATGCTCAAAAGGCAATTATGGCTTTGGTGATGTAAAGGTATACAGCTTGACTTAGTTACTTTGGTTATATATGATTTTTAGTAATGTATTGAATGAAAAGGAGAATAGGGTATGAAAAAGGTTGTTTTGGCATATTCCGGTGGCTTGGATACATCGATTATTATCCCCTGGCTGAAGGAAACCTATGGGTATGAAGTTATTGCTATGGTTGCCGATCTTGGTCAAGGTGAAGAATTGGCTCCTCTTCAGGAAAAAGCGACAAAGAGCGGAGCAAGTAAATTATACATCGAAGACCTCAGAGAACAATTCGTGACTGAGTTTATCTTTCAAACCTTGAAAGCCGGAGCAGTTTACGAAGGCGATTATCTCCTGGGGACATCCTTCGCCCGTCCTCTGATTGCTCGCCGGCTTGTGGAGATCGCCGAGAAGGAAGGCGCTGTGGCCATAGCTCATGGAGCTACTGGTAAGGGTAATGACCAAGTTCGTTTCGAGCTGAGTGTTAAAGCGTTAAATCCGGATTTGGAAATTATTGCTCCCTGGCGGCAGTGGAACCTTAAATCCCGCGAGGATTGTATTGATTATGCTGCAGCGCGAGGAATTCCCGTTCCTGTGACGAAAGATCGTCCCTATAGTATGGACCGCAACTTATGGCATCTAAGCCATGAGGGCGGAGACTTGGAAAACCCTTGGAATGAACCTAAAAGAGACCTTTATTTGCTTGGTGTTGCCCCGGAAGACGCTCCGGATGAAGCGACTTATTTGGAACTCGGCTTTGAGCAAGGGATTCCTACCACATTAAACGGTGAGAAGATTGCGCCGGTTAAATTATTGGAAACTCTTAATGATTTAGGCGGAAAAAATGGAATTGGTATTGTGGATATGGTAGAAAACCGGCTGGTGGGTATGAAATCACGGGGCGTTTATGAAACACCGGGCGGAACAATTCTCTATACTGCTCATAAAGCTTTAGAGCATCTGACTCTGGATCGGCTCACCCTCCACTATAAAGAGCAAATTGCTCTAAAATATGCTGAAATTGTCTATGATGGGGTTTGGTATTCTCCCCTGCGCGAGGCCCTTGATGCCTTCGTTAATGTAACCCAGAAGAACGTTACAGGGACTGTGCGCTTAAAATTATACAAGGGAAATTGTTCTTTAGCAGGTACGAAATCGCCCTATTCTCTCTATAATGAAGCTTATGCCACCTTTGGAGAAGATGGAGTATATGATCAGAAGGATGCGGCAGGATTTATTAATCTTTTTGGTCTGCCGCTTAAGGTTAGAGCTTTAATGGAAAAACAATCAGGGCTGCGTAAATAAGACTGCAAATGGGCGCCGAAAGTTTCGGCGCTTATCTCACGTAGGGGGGCATTGCTCCCCTGCTTGTTTATTATCAACTACGGAAGGAAGATGGCTTGTGAAACTTTGGGGCGGACGCTTTGAAAAAACAACCGATGCGTTAGTGGAGGATTTTCATTCCTCAATTCGTTTTGATCAACGCTTGTACAAACAAGATATTCTGGGAAGCATAGCTCACGCCAAAATGCTGGGCAGCGTGGGGGTAATCACAGAAGATGAAGCAGCCCAATTGATCGAAGGCCTGCAGGGAATTCTGACGGAAATCCAAGCAGGCAGTGTAGAATTTGAAATTGGTGCCGAAGATATTCATATGAATGTCGAAAAATTATTGACTGAAAAAATCGGACCAACAGGGAAAAAGTTACATACCGGACGGAGCCGGAACGATCAGGTGGCCTTGGATTTAAGGCTGTATCTCAGGGAGGAGATTGACCAGACCAAAACATATGTCGGAAATCTGGTACGGACACTGCTGAACATAGCTCAAGAACATCTTGAAACATGGATGCCCGGATATACCCATTTACAAAAAGCACAGCCCATAACCTTAGCCCATCATTTAATGGCCTATAGCCAGATGTTTTTACGCGATCTTGGACGGCTGAATGATACCAGAAAACGTTTGAATGTGTCACCACTCGGTTCGGGAGCGATGGCCGGAACGACCTTTCCCCTCGATCGTGAGAAAGTGGCTGGTGATTTAGGATTTGACGGCGTGACACTGAACAGTCTAGACGGTGTCAGTGACCGAGATTTTGCTTTAGAATTTTTAGCCGGCGCATCGATTCTGATGATGCATCTTAGCCGCTTATGTGAGGAACTCGTACTTTGGTCAAGCGGGGAGTTTCAATTCATTTCTATGGATGACGGCTATTCGACCGGATCAAGTATTATGCCGCAAAAGAAAAATCCGGATGTGGCGGAATTAGTACGAGGAAAGACCGGACGTGTTTACGGGGATCTAGTCGCACTCTTAACAGTGATGAAGGGGTTGCCCCTTGCTTACAATAAAGACATGCAAGAGGATAAAGAACAGGTTTTTGATGCTGTCGATACCTTACAAAAGTGCTTAATCGTTGTAGAACCTATGCTTAGAACCATGCAAGTCCATAAAGATGCTATGGCTTGGGGAGCCAAAGGAGGCTTTACAAATGCTACGGATTTGGCGGATTATTTGGCGAAGAAAGGAGTGCCTTTCCGTGAAGCCCATGAGCTCGTAGGGCGAATTGTTCTGCACTGCACCAAAAAAGGAATAGGACTGGAAGAGCTGGCACTCAGTGACTATCAGGCCCTGTCTCCGGTGTTTGATCAGGATCTTTTTGATGCCATTGGGATTGAACATTGTGTGCGTGCGCGTAAGCTCATAGGAGGCCCTTCTCCGGAAACCGTCGCTCAAGGAATTCAAATAAGTCATGAAACTCTAAAACAATTGTTGGCTGAGTAAAGGTATGGAAACGACACAAAACTGTGCATAGTGTGGATAACTCTGTGGATAATATCGAAATAGATGGACTTTTTAAGTGGATAACCCCTAGGTAAACGGGGGATAAGCTCCCTTAATATGTGGATAACTATTTTGCTATTTTCTAGTAAATACGACAAACTGAGTCTTTTAGAATAGTTATTTATAAAGATAAACAATTATTTCCGTCGTCAAAGAAGGAAATATTACTTCAAAGGTAGAAATTCTCACACATGATTTTTAGTCAACGATTATATCCTAAGATTTAGGAACACTAAACCTGTAGATGAGAGCAGCGAGGTAAAGGGTAAATGGAAAATCTTACAATGTTAACAGATCTATACCAATTAACCATGATGCAAGGATACTTTATTAATGGTTACCGCGATAAAGAAGCTGTCTTTGACGTTTTCTTTCGTTCCTTGCCTTTCGATGGAGGGTATGCGTTAGCTGCCGGACTTGAACAGGTCGTAGAATTTATTGAAAACTTAAGGTTCAGAGAAGAGGATTTAGCATATCTCAAAAGTCTTAATATTTTTCAAGACGATTTCCTTGAGGAGCTGCGACATTTTCAGTTTACCGGTGACATTGATTCTATACAGGAAGGAACTCCTGTTTTTCCCTATGAGCCGATAATGCGAGTTAAAGGGCGTATTTTGGAAACACAACTTTTAGAAACCGCCATTTTAAATTTGGTGAATTTCGAAACCCTTATTGCGACAAAGGCCTCTAGGGTAGCTGCTGCAGCAGGACGGGGCCCGGTTATGGAGTTCGGCTTGAGAAGAGCGCAAGGACCGGACGCGGGAACTTTAGGGGCCAGAGCAGCGTTTATCGGCGGATGTCAATCGACATCGAATATTCTGGCCGGAGAACGCTACGGGATCCCTGTTTCGGGTACCCAAGCCCATAGCTGGGTTCAGTGTTTTCCTACAGAGTTAGAGGCATTTCGCGCTTATGCCCGGACTTTTCCGGATAACTGTTTGTTATTAGTGGATACCTACAGCGCCCTGGAATCCGGTGTTCCCAACGCCATTAAAGTAGGGCTGGAACTTGAAGCTGAAGGGTATCATTTTCAGGGGATACGGATTGACAGCGGCGATTTGACCTACTTGTCGAAGAAAGCTCGTCGGATGTTGGACGAGGCAGGACTGACAAAGGCCATTATTGTTGGCTCCAATGATCTTGATGAAGAGACAATCTTTTCAATAAGAGCTCAGGGAGCTGCTATTGATGCTTGGGGAGTTGGAACCCATCTCATAACCTCCAAAGACAGTCCGTCCTTAGGCGGCGTCTATAAGCTGGCTGCGGAGGGAGAAAACGGAGTTTTTCACCCTCGCCTTAAAGTTTCGGAAAACATCTCTAAGATCACCAATCCCGGAATTAAAAAGGTTGTTCGTTTTTATGACCGAGCGGGAAAAGCTATGGCCGATTTAATCGCCTTAGAGGATGAACTATTCAGCGAACGAAAATCCCTGACTATTTTTGATCCTATACAGACCTGGAAGAGAAAAACACTGGTGAATTTTAGGACCAGGGAGTTGTTAATGCCTATTTTCCGTAAAGGAAAACTGGTTTACCAATTGCCTTCTTTGATGGATATACAAAAGTATTCGCGCCAGGAACTGGATACCTTTTGGGATGAAGTGAAGCGCTTGGCAAACCCCCATCGGTATATTGTTGATCTTTCACCGAAGCTATACGATTTAAAGCAACAGTTACTTTTGACCATTCACAATGAAATAAAATCAAATCAGAATCAGGAGGAAGAATAAATGTGGACTGATAAGGAATTGGCCGTTCGGATTAACACTGCTGTGGAATGGCTCCGTACTAAAGTTGCCGAGGCTAATGCCAAAGGGGTTGTCGTTGGGATCTCCGGCGGCGTTGATTCGGCTGTAGTTACCGGGCTTTGTGTTCGTGCTTTTCCGGAGAATTGCATCGGAGTAATCATGCCCAGTCACTCGAATCCTGAGGATCGGGAGGATGCCCTCTGGATTGCCGAAGGTTTTGAAATTAGGCCGTTAGAGATTGACCTTGGAGAGGCTCATACATTAATTTTCAACCAAGTCAAGCAAGGATTGCCTTCCTCCGCGCAAGGCAGTCCAATTGTTGGCGAAACAATGAGTCAAGGAAATTTAAAGGCTCGTTTACGTATGTCAACATTATATGCTGTAGCTAATGCCATGAATTATTTAGTGGTCGGGACAGACAATGCCCCGGAAAGTTATACCGGATATTTTACTAAATACGGTGATGGCGGCGTCGATCTTTTACCAATCAGTTCCCTTACTAAGAGTGAGGTAAGAGCTTGGGCTTGGATGCTGGGACTGCCGCAAAAAATTGCCATGCGTGTGCCTACGGCAGGTCTTTGGCCCGGGCAGACCGATGAAGCAGAGATGGGCTTAACTTATGATTTAATCGATCGTTATTTGCTCGGGGAAGATGTCCCGGCCGAAGTTAAAGAACGAATTGAGAAGTTACACCATCAAAGCGAGCACAAACGACATCTTCCTCCCAGCCTTGAACTTCCTAAACTCGAGAGGTTAGAATAAGTGCGAATCGGAGTCGATATTGATGGCGTCGTTTCCGATAGTTACCCATATTGGATGCAGGAACTGAATCAGTACTTTGGCAAGGATGTCAAGACGATTACAAATTACGATATGCATAGAGACTTTGAAGTTCCCAGATCCGATATGAATGACTTCTTCGTTGGTAATGCGGAACGACTGCTGTTTATGCCGAATATTGTGGCGGGAGCAAAAGAAGGGATAGAGGCCCTAATCAAAGAGGGCCACGAGATTATTTATGTGACCGCCCGTACACCTGAAGAGAAAGACGTTACCATTCGCTGGCTGGCGAAGAGTGAGATTCCGCATGAACACGTGCTCTTTTCAGGCTTTAACAGTAAAGTGGACTTAGTCAAGGAATGGGGTATCAAGGCTTTTATTGAGGATTATCATGTGAATGCTCAGGAGATCGCCGCAATCGGAGTTCCTGTTTTTCTTCTGACAACCAGTTATAATCTGAACTATGAAGAACTTTCCCAAGGTATCAAACGATGTCGGAGCTGGAAAGATATCGTGGAGGGAATCAGAGAATTAAAGGGCCCTCTGAAGGGTTAAAAGCAGTTGAAAAAGTAGGGGTTAGAAAAAAGCAGAGCAGTAACAACTCGACGTTTGTTAACTGCTCTGCTTTTTTATTAAATCGTAAGACGCCCTCTGCCATCCTTCAGTGCGATAGCATTTGTTATGGGCTAGGCGCTTCCGTCACCGAAGATCCGATGTTCAGCTTTTAGCTGACGATGCCTAACCCAACCTTATAAACGTCTCCTGCCCCTAAGGTTAGGACGAGATCTTCGGGAGCCAGTGTTTGCGCAAGATAGTGTTTAATATCGTCTAAGGTTCCAATGTAGCGGGCCTGTATTCCTTGCTTTTGAATCAGCTCAGCCAAAGTATGAGCAGAGACCGTTTGATTCCCTTGCTCGCGTGCGGAAGCAAAAACATCGGCTATGACAACTTCATCCGCACTTTGAAACGCTAAAGAAAATTCCTGGAGGAGTTTTTCCGTGCGGCTAAAAGTGTGGGGCTGAAACACAGCACGGATTCGACGATCAGGGAAGGATAACCGGGCACCTTCTAAGGTCGTGCGGATTTCTGTTGGGTGATGAGCATAGTCATCAACGATAAGAGCTCCATTGGTATTACAGCCAAGATGCTCAAAGCGGCGTTTTGTCCCAGTAAACTTACTCAAACTGTCAAGCACTTCCTTAATAGGAATGCCGATTTCGTGACAGACTGCGATAGTTGCCAAGGCATTAAGAATATTATGACGTCCGGCAACATGAAGGTCCAGATCGCCGACATATTGTCCCTTTAGCATAATTTTCATAGAACTTTGCTCATCGCGGAAGAGAATTTCCGTAGCACGAACATCCGCGGCCTCGGAAAGGCCAAAGGTAGTAATAGGCGCAGATCCGTGGATCGCCTGACGATTTGGGTCCTCAGCCCATAGATAAATATGACCGTGTTCAGGTACTTTCTGGGCGAGTTCGGCAAAAGCGGAGATGACGTCAGCGAGGTCTTGGAAATAATCCGGGTGATCAAATTCTATATTTGTTATTATCAGATGCTCGGGTGAATAGTTAAGAAAGTGGCGTCGATATTCACAGGACTCTGCCACAAAAAATTCACCTGTTCCCGAATGGGCGTTGCCACCGATGCTGGGAACATCGCTGCCCACAACAATCGTCGGATCGAAGTCGGCATTAAGCATAACCATACCCAACATGGCAGTTGTCGTCGTCTTGCCATGAGTTCCAGCGACCGAAATGCCGCGCTTTTTGGAAAGCAATCGTCCGAGAAATTGAGGATAGGTCATAACAGGAATATTTAGCTCTAAAGCACGAGCGATTTCCGGATGTTGATTCGTATAGGCGGCTGAAGCAACAACTAAATCAGCCTTTTCCACATTACTGGGAGAAAAGCCTAAAACAGGAATTTTGGCGCGTTTTAAAACACTATCTGTAAAAAAACTCTCTTCTACATCTGAACCAGAGATGGTAGCCCCTTCGATTCGAGCGCTAATTTGAGCTAAAGCGCTCATACCTGTTCCTTTTATGCCAACAAAATGAATATGCAATCCCAAAATAGATCGTCCCTTCTATGTATAACTCTATCTTTCATTATACCCAAACTTATACGAAAAGGTATCATAAATATACAAGGAAAAATATTCTAACTTTTTTTAGGAGGCGGTTTTCGTTCATAACCTGAAACCATAGCCTGAAGATGACTAAGGTTCTCTGTCATACTAAGGTAGATGTGCAGGGGAATCGTTGCCAGAAAGTAAATGGTGATCATAAATTTTATCCACCTAAGACGCTGGAAACCGCCCACTAATCTCCATACCCAAATGAGATGCTCTCCTTGCCAATAGGAAGATAAGCCGAGAAGACTTGCTATCAGGAA
The DNA here is from genome assembly GCF_002196785.1 of Desulfosporosinus sp. FKA. Classification (NCBI taxonomy): domain Bacteria; kingdom Bacillati; phylum Bacillota; class Clostridia; order Eubacteriales; family Desulfitobacteriaceae; genus Desulfosporosinus; species Desulfosporosinus sp. FKA. Next base: position 127,668 of record NZ_NAHZ01000027.1, read on the forward strand.
AAGGAGGAGCCATGAAGAATAGACAAGACTTTGCCCGCTGTTATATTTGCGATTAGGGGGAGGAGCGGTGCGCAGGAACAGGTAGTAAGCTAAAAGCTTAGGAAATAGTTTAAGATCACGTAATTTAGGAATAAGCGATTGATCGCGCCGGAGAATTGCATCTGCACAGCGCAAGGCCACAAATCCAAGCGCGAACCAACTTGATATTACATGAATTTTAAACATATCGCCATAGGAAACTGCAAAAAATTTTGCCGGCTTATGCAATTCCAAACCGCTTAACAGAATTCCAGTCAGACTGAGAGCAAATCCCCAATGAAAAATCCTGACCCATAGAGGTTGGAAAAGGATAATTTCGCCCTCTACGTTTCCTTGTTGAAGTTCTTTGAAAAATGGTTTCCTTAAATTATTTTTTTTCTTCATGCTGTTAAACATGCCCCTAACCGTACTAACCGTACCCTTTACTCGCCCTGAGATTTAACTGGCAAAGTAAAGTCCTCATTCAATTCGTAAAGCCTGAATACGTTCACCGTCGATAAGATGAACACTACAGGAAAAGCAGGGATCGAAAGAACGGATGATCCTGCCGGCTTCTTTGAGATCTTCTGATTGAACCTTCAAACCAAGCAGTGAGGATTCTCCTACGCTGCGAGTGCCTGATTCGTCCCGGGCTCCAAAATTAAAGGCAGAAGGAGTAATAATTTGATAATGCTGCACGCGTCCTTTTTTCACGCTAAGCCAATGGCCTAAGACTCCACGCATAACTTCGTGGAGACCAACAGCGCTTCCAGAATCAGAGCCTATTTTTCGGTTAAGAGTCTCTGCTCCAGGTTCCAGACGATTAAGCCATCCTAACGTTGCTTCGGCAAGTTTTTTGATTTCATAAGAGCGAGCCCATATCCGTGCTAATGCTCCGTGACCGATGACTTTTTCTTGATTGATGATCGCCCGTGCTAAAGGACCAACTTCCATGGGTTGGCCGCGATAGCGCGGAGATTTGACCCAGGTGTATCCTTTAGGTTGGCTGTGATCAGGAATTGTATCCTCTTCTGAGGGATGAAGCGGCCCATGAGGTTTATACCAGGCTCTGGTTACATCTTCAGTAATGTATCTTTGATTGAAGCTTTCTCTCTTATCCTGAAGAATGATCCCTTGGGGAAACAGCGCTGCTCCCTCAGGATTCAGAAATCCCCCCACCGACATATAATTTCCTACTCCTTCTCCCAAATCCACGTAATCAGGATAGCGTTTAATAATTAAGTCCACACCCGGCAGGAGTGTATTCTCGACAAAGCTTAAGATTTCCATCATATATCCACGATAGCGATTGACCTTGTCGGCGTCTACTTCCATGCTGGCTCCTCCAGGAACGATTCCATGGCCGTGTGGTGCTTTTCCTCCAAAAACGGCAAATGCAGCATGAGCGGCTCGGGAAATTTCCAGAGCTTTAAAATAATGTTCGGTAAGAGAATCATTTTCTTGTTTGGATACACGTAGGTCGGATTCTGAATGGGGAATAAAGGGAGCAAGGTCAGGACCGCGGAAATAATCCGGCAAGGCGTATAAGTAGAGGTGGCGAATGTGGTTCTGAATGACATCACTGGCTAAGATCAAGTTGCGGACTAAATGACCATTAGGCGGAACTTGCATTCCCAATGCTTGTTCCACAGCCAAGGAGGCGGTGATGGCGTGAGCAGAAGAACAAATGCCACAGATACGTTGTGTGTAATAGGGCATATCCATGGGGGAGCGGCCAATTAAGATTTGCTCAAATCCTCTGTAGAGGGTATCAGAAATGTAAGCATCTTTGATTACCCCATTTTCTAACCAAGCTTCCAATAACATAGGATTATGAATACGAGTTACAGGAAAGATGACCTTCTTTTCCAGTATTGGTCACTCCTTTTTGGCGTTTTTCTTGACCCGATAGGTGTGGAAGGTTTTAACCTTAGTGAGGGAAAAACGATGCTTCCCCCGAACTGTCGACTTGAGAAGATTTCTTTGAATTCTCCCCTTATACAGGGAAGCTGCTGCATGACCAATAATTGCTGCCGAAGTAAAACCTAATACTCCCAGGGCAACAGAATCGGTCGCAATCTTTGTTCCACCAGGTAAAGGAATGTCAGGAGAGTGAACGGTAAATGGTGACATAAGATCAGGATAGCCAGGTTCTGTACAGCCAATACACGGAGTATTGCAGCCTATAGGCCAATTTAAGCGATCGTTCCAGCGGCGAATTGGACAATCAGCATAGGTGACAGGCCCTTTGCATCCCACTCGGTAAAGGCATTCTTTCTGCCCAATGTCTGTAGCAAAGATTCCCTGGTCATAATAGGATCTTCTTGGACAGCGATTATGAATGGTTTCTCCGTAAAACATCTTTGGCCGTCCGTACTTTTCGAGCTCCGGTTCGCCATATAAGGCCAGGTGAAGTAAGGTCCCCATGATCCAATCCGGGTGAGCGGGGCAGCCTGAGACATTGATAACCCTTCTCTCGGGTAAGACATCTTGTACTCCTGTTGATCGAGTCGGATTAGGATAACCGGCAACAGGTCCCCCAAAGGCGGCGCAGCTGCCTATAGCTACAACGTACTTAGCTTTGAGGCCGATGCGGCGAACCAGGTCTATTCCCGTAATGAGCTTGCCTTGTTCATAGGCGACATGGTCGTAATGCCCAGAATCACTGTGAATCATTGATCCCTGGACGATTAGAATATATTCGTTGGGCAGTTTAGAATAGGTATCTAGAAGAACTTGGTAGACAGCACTTCCTTGAGCCTGATTCATGCTCCAATCGTAACGCCAATCGAGAATGTTTGAAAGAATATCGGAGAACGTGGGGGTCCAAATATTATCGAAGGAGATACTATCTCCCGTACATGTGCCTGTTTCGATCATAATAACCGGTAACTTCTTTTTAATATCACCTGCTGCAATTGCTCGAGAAAGGTGAGGGGTAATTAGTTGATAAAAATTCCCTAAAATTGCTCCTTTAACGATTAATTTTAGAAACTCACGACGATCCAGTATGACACACCCCCTGAGAGGGTATTATTTCCCAAAAAATAGTAATTAACTCAAAAGCGAAGAAATTGTTGGAGTGAATAAAAGGCATACATCAATAAGGGTAGTATTGCAGTGACTAAGTTAATAAGCAAATGAAACAGCTCGAATACAATTTTAGAATATAGTTTCTCGAATATATTATAAAAAAATATTTGACGAAACGGCGAAAATAGGGTAATATAACTCTCGTCCGTAATTGCCGATGTGGCTCAGAGGTAGAGCAGCTCACTCGTAATGAGCAGGTCGTCGGTTCGATTCCGACCATCGGCTCCAGTAGAACTTAGACACCGCAAGTGATTGCGGGGTTTTTGTTTTATACATTTGATGCATAAAACTTAGCTTTGGGGACATTTTGGGGACAGATGAGATAAAGGTGAGATAAAATTTAACCTAAACAAACCTAAAATCACTAAATAACCCATCCGGGTAAAACCGCTGCCATTAACTTGATAAAGGTTTCGGGGTCGCTCCCAGCATGGGAGCGTGGATTGAAATTATTTGACATTTGACCAATTATGCGCAAAGAACGCCTTAACTGAAAGGCGTTCTTTGTTTAATACGGGGAAGGAATTTGCCCCAAAACATGGAAGTTGGTTAATATGACTTGTCAAAATGTTCGTTATCGTATTCGATAAGTAAAATAAAGGTAAATTCCCCATGATAGCGAATGATTTCAAGCATAAAATGGAAAAGTGGAGGGTGATAGCGTGCTAATACGCAATATGGAAGAGAAAGATTTAAATGACGTGGCTATTTTATATGAGTCATTAATTGAGCCGAAAAATAATAGAAAAAACATGATAGAAAAATTTTCCTCAATGAGAAGTAATTATAATTATATTTTAATAGTGGCGGAAGAGGATGGAAAAATTGTTGGTACTGTAATGGGCATAGTCTGTCTTACTATGGTGTCAAATTTCAATTCCTTTTTGGTAATAGAAGCCTTAATTGTAGATAAGGAATATCGAGGACATGGTATAAGTAAACAAATGTTATTAGATTTGGAAGATAGAGCTAAAGGGTTAGGATGTAGATATATTATCCTGGTGTCAGGAAAGCAAAGAAAGGAAGCTCACAAATTGTATGAGGCTCTTGGATATGGAGAAGATGAAGCTAAAGGATTTAGAAAGTTCATCAATGACAAAACGTCTTAATCGGTTCAATAAATAATAGCATCAGCATTCTTAGTGAAAATACTAGTGCTATTGTCAATACATTCATTTTGGACTCTAATTGTGCGAACCTTCGCTAAAGACGAATTATGTGCAAAGAACGTCTAAATCGAAAGGCGTTCTTTGTGTTGCAGGTTTTTTCTGTAGTTGGGAGTAAGAGTAAATGAACATAAGATTAGCTTCTCAGGAGGACGACATTGGTATTACAAATATTTTGATGACTATGATAAGTGAATCTGAATCTAAAGAAGTAGCTCAGAGAGTTGTCCGAGAAATCCTGACTTTGCCAAAATATATCTCATTAGTTTACGTAAACAAAGGTATTCAGGGGTTTGGTACATTACAGTTCGAACCTTATGAAGGGGCTAATGGTGTGGCCGAGATAGTCTGGCTAGGAGTTCGTTGGCAGGAGAGAAGACAAGGAATAGGCGCGTCCCTTGTCAAGGAGATAGAGCAGCTCGCTATAAACAAAGGTATTCGAAAAGTATATATAAAAACAAACTCAGAAAACATTACTTCTAATTGTTTTTGGATAACACAGCGTTACAAGTTCGAAGCACGAATGCTAGACTTTGGTTCAGCCGGGGTTGATTACTATATGCTTGGGAAAGAAATTGTTTAATCAAATTCCTTATAGCCGAAATAATTATCAGTAAGTCATATATTTACAAGTTTTAACCCCCGCCTTTGCTTTGCCGCTCACTATTATCATATTTCAATTATAGGATCTATTAGATAAGTAAGGTAACTATGGTTAGCAGTAGACGTATTATTATGTGCAGTCGCTCCCAGCATGGGAGCATTAAGAATCAATCTTTCACCGAAATTCTCCCAATGGACCCTATTAGGAAAATATAAGAAAATAGTCTATACTTAATTTGTAATAAAATTGAGGAAAGAGGGTCTTATTAATCGTTAAAACCCGATTAGGAATCATGGGGGCTGATGATACTGTTAAAATCATTAAGTCTGTTACAGACGAATATCCCGATCTGGAATGCCGATTTTTCGAGTATTGGAATGAGAAAGACCTAATTGAAAATTTGCGGCCACATGTTGATGATGTTGATATTTGGCTGTTTTCTGGACAAGTTCCCTACTCAATTGCCAAACTCTGGGGTGGAATCCTAAAACCTATGTTTTATATTCCCCATACTGGTGCGAGTTTATATAGGACCTTGTTACATATCGTTTACGAACAAGACCTAACAATGGAACAATTGAGTTTTGATACTTTTCAACCAAGCGAATTAGAAAAAACTTTTTCGGAAGCACAAATTGAGGCTAAGCCTATTTTCCTGAAATATTATCAAGGAGAAATATCTGCTGATGAATTAAGTGAATACCATTATAGGCTTTGGAAATCAGGGCAAACGAAAGCGGCCGTTACCTGTTTGCGTACTGCCCATCTTGAACTTCAGCGACTGGGTGTCCCAGTCTTTCGGGTCCTTCCGACTCGCCTAGGAGTGAAAGAAATCATTGAACTTATACTTCGGACAAATGAAACGTTACATTTTAAGGATGCGCAGATAGCTGTTCAGATGGTGGAAGTTGATTCTTTTGCCCGCTTGGCCAAAGAAACATTTTCCACAGATGAATTACATCGCCTAGAAATCAAAATTACGGAAAAATTACTCGAATACGCAAAGAAAGTTCATGGTTCTTTAAAAGCAGCTGGACCCGGACGTTATGTTATTTTTACAACCCGAGGGCTTTTACAAGAAATTACGAGCAACTTTACCGTTGTGCCGGAGCTGGAGGGATCTTCTCAAACTGCCCACGATAACCAAACCTGTGGTATTGGTATTGGCAAAACAGCCTATGAGGCTGAGATCAATGCCGGAAAAGCCTTACTTCATGCCAAGGAATATGGACAGGGGACTTGGATGATTCTTCTGGATGATAAAAGAATTGTTGGCCCATTGGGTAAACAAGCGCAGATAACCTATTCTTATGCCTCGGAAGAATTAGCCCAGCTAAGCGAAAAAACCTCTTTAAGCGGAACAACCATAAATAAAATCAAGGCAATCTTAAAGAAAACCCAAAAATGTGAAATATCTGCCCATGAACTAGCTCGCTATATGCAAATTATGCCTCGGAGCGCACGAAGAATTCTCATGGAGTTGGAGGATAAAGGGTTTGCACAGGTAATTGGTGAAGAAAGTCCTTATCCAAGGGGACGGCCAAGAAAGATTTATCGTATTTTATTTTGACAGGGATTAACCCCTGTCTTTTTTTGTGTCTAGAGTAGAATTTTTGCTTCACAAAATACAGTATTTTATTATTTAATGGCTACCTAAAAACAAGCATCTATTATATAATAAATATAAATGGTTATGACCGAAATATAACCGTAAATGTGAATAAGAAGGTGAGCTATGGATTAGTTGTAATATACTTAGCAACAACAAACATATTTTATTTCCCCATAGGGCATTGGTTGATACTTATTAAACTCATAGGGTAAAAGGAGCATCTATTATTATGGAAACGATCACACTAAATAATCTTGTTGAACAAATCAACGATGAAATCCTCAATTGGAGAAGATATCTTCATCAACATCCAGAGTTATCCTTTAAGGAAGAAAAGACCAGTCAGTTTGTTTACGAGACTCTTCAATCCTTTGGTAATCTGGAGCTTTCGCGACCGGTTGGAAACAGTGTCGTTGCTAGACTTATTGGAGCTAAACCCGGTAAAGTTATAGCAATAAGGGCAGATATGGATGCCTTGCCTGTCCAGGAACAAAATACCTTTGAATTTTCATCTCAGAATCCCGGAGTTATGCATGCCTGTGGCCATGACGCTCATACGGCAATGCTCCTGGGGACGGCTAAGATCCTCAGTGGATTAAAGGATGAAATTCAAGGTGAGGTTCGCTTCTTATTTCAACACGCTGAAGAACTCTTCCCAGGCGGGGGATCGGAAATGGTCGCTGCCGGCGTAATGAAAGGTGTAGACCAAGTCATCGGAGCACATGTTTGGTCACAGCTGGAAGCGGGCAAAATCGGGATAGCTTATGGTCCTATGATGGCCGCCCCCGATACATTTCATATAACTATTAAGGGAAAAGGAGGTCACGCAGGTGCTCCTCATACATCGGTTGATTCAATAGTTATTGGAGCACAGGTAGTGACCAATCTCCAACATATTGTTGCCCGTAATATTGATCCGCTGGATAGTGCAGTTATCTCAATTGGGAAATTTGTTGCGGGAACCACGGATAATGTAATTCCCGATAGTGCAGAAATCGTAGGTACTATTCGGACGCTATCGCTTGAAAACCGTGACTTGGTCCCACGTTTAATGGAGCAAGTTGTTAAAGGAGTAACTGAAGCTCATGGAGCTGAGTATGAATTTAAACTTGTGAAGGGTTACCAACCTGTCATTAATGATGTAGGCCTTACTCGCATTATGGAGGAAACAATCCGAGAAGTTTTGGGTGATCAAGTCCTCGAAACTGTGCGTCCAACTATGATAGCAGAAGATTTTTCAGCATATCAGCATGAAGTTCCCGGCAGCTTTATTTTTATTGGCGCCGGTAATGCGGAAAAAGGAATAACTTATCCGCACCATCATCCGCGTTTTACTATCGATGAAGATATCTTGGTGATGGGGGTAAAACTCTTTACTAATGCAGCATTTAAATTATTAAAAGTTTAGGGGGGCACTATTATGAATTTTCGCTGGTTGGCAATAATACCGTTTATTTTCATGCTTTGCAGTATGCCTTTTGTAAATAGAGTAACTCCTTATGTCTTAGGCATGCCGTTTATCCTTTTTTGGATTGTCTTATCTGTAGTGGTAACCTCTATTATTATGGGACTCATTTATAAACTTGATCCAATTAATCACGGAGGTGATAAATAATGAACTCAGCCTTATTAATAATTTTCGCCTTTCTGCTCTTCTCCCTATATTTAGGTATACGAGCCAAGAAAGGAAAACAAATGGATCTGGAACAATGGACTGTGGGAGGACGCGGTTTCGGTGCCATGATTATCTTTATTCTTATGGCTGGAGAAATTTATACAACCTTTACCTTTCTTGGCGGCAGCGGATGGGCCTATGGCAAAGGAGGTCCTACATTCTACATCTTGTGTTATGGTACTTTGGCCTATGTTATTTCCTATTGGATGCTGCCAGCAGTTTGGAAATATGCCAAAGATCACAATTTGATGTCCCAATCAGACTTTTTTGTTACGAAATATAAAAGCCCTGCGCTGGGTGTTCTAGTCTCATTAGTAGGAGTTATTGCTCTCGTTCCGTATTTAGTCCTTCAGCTTACAGGTCTGGGAAACATTGTCTCGGAAGCCTCTTATGGATCTGTTTCTCCTACCCTAGCCATTTGGATTGGAGTTATCGTCGTTACCATTTATGTTATGGTTTCAGGTATTCATGGCTCGGCTTGGACCGCAGTCGTTAAGGACTCCATGATTCTTCTGCTCGTTCTTTTTATGGGGATTTATCTTCCTTACCATTATTACGGTGGATTCCAATCGATGTTTATGGCCATTGATAAAGCAAAACCGGGATTTTTAGCTTTACCTTCTAAAGGACTAAGTGTATCTTGGTTTATCTCAACAGTTCTCTTAACGGCTTTGGGCTTTTACATGTGGCCTCATTTCTTTGCAGCTATCTATTCAGCCAAAAGCGAGAAGGAGTTTCGTAAAAATGCGATATTCTTACCTCTATATCAATTAGTCTTGCTTTTTGTCTTTTTTGTGGGGTTTGTCGCTGTTTTACAAGTTCCCGGTCTCAAAAATGGAGATCTGTCACTTTTAAGGCTTTCTAAAATTGCCTTTCCTACGTGGTTCGTCGGGATAATTGGTTCAGCAGGCCTTCTTACTGCTATCGTTCCTGGCTCAATGATTCTCATGGCTTCTGCCACCTTAATTGCCAAAAATATCTATAAAGTATTTGTTCCTTCCACGACTGACCAGCAAGTTGCCAAAATGGCTAAATATTTAGTCCCTATCATAGCTCTTGTTGCAGTTTACTTCACTTTGCAAGGCGGAAAAACAATTGTAACTCTGCTTCTAATGGGTTATAGCCTGGTCACTCAACTATTTCCGGCCTTTATCTTTAGTTTAATGAAGAACAACTTTGTTACTAAGCAAGGCGCCTTTGCAGGTATACTCGTAGGCGTTCTGACTGTTAGTATTGTTACGGCTTCTAATATTACCGTTGGTACGATTTTCCCCTCGCTCCCGCAAGCGGTTAAAGATCTTAATGTGGGTATCATTGCCCTTGTTGTTAATATCGTTGTTATGGCGATCGTTAGCCTTGCTACCCATGGCTTAAATGTTAACGAAAGCAACGTTCAGCATGCAAAATAGAAGACTCTAAGATTATCGGCTACGCCCTCAGAAAAACGGCATCAAAAAAGGCGCTTATTACAAGCGCCTTTAATCTATATAGCTGGAGCCGATGGCAGGACTCGAACCTGTAACCTGCTGATTACAAATCAGCTGCTCTACCAATTGAGCTACATCGGCATATGTATTGAGACGAATGTTATTTTATCAAGATTTAGAGTGATTGTCAATGACTTTTGACAGAGATTTAACACAAGCTGCTGCCAATTTTTTTCTTTAGGACATTGACGTCACTATTTTCGCCAAAAAGACCCTCATCAAAGTCGATGAGGGCTGACTTGAGATAAGATAATTATGACGCTGTCCAAGGACTGGCTTAATTAAGCGCATTAGATCTTATGCCATTTTGTTACGTCATGTTACTAAATAAAAAGAAAAAGATAAATATATTTCACTTAAAACGCCCCCTAAGTATAGATGGCCTTATTCTATCTTAGGGGGGCTGTTGTTCACTCAAGGAGGCAGCAGAAACTATTTTGGTAAGACTTTATCTTGGTGGGAAGTATACTCAACTATTTTATGACATCTGTCAAATTCAACGAAAATACTCGGCGAATTTACGATAATTACTGAAAATAGTTGCATCCATTCTGGGGAGACTTCCTTAAAGGCTATGGCCCCGTTAAACAGAATTACTGCCCAAATTATTTTGTGATTTCTAACAATAAACAAACTGTCTTCGACAAATCCTAGACCGCCTTGAGGGCATGGAACACAGTTACAATTGGGCCTGCATTTTCGAATTGAATCATGAATATCCTGGAAAAGCTCTAATTCTTGCTCATCCAATTTTCTTTCCTCCTTTGTTTATTTAAAGGCTACATCTTGTCCCTTATATCTTTAGTGTATTCCATTATTTTCAAGTTGTTCGTAGTTTTAAGGGATCTTTTTGCAAACAAAGAAATCCCATTTCCAGCTTTAAGAAATGGGGGGAAACTTCATTATTTGTGAGTCAATCTGAATCTTACCTCACGCTTGTCGTTACTTGGATAAATCGCTAAGAATCTTATTAATATTATTATTATATTGAGTATCAATTTGCTGTTGAATGCTATTTTCGGCGTTTTGGATTAATTGTTGTTTTTGAGAATCCATTTGAGATTTATAGGATTGAATTTGATTTCTCAAATCGTTTTGCTTCTGTGCAGCATAATTCGATGTGAATTGAGAAAGGGTGTTAGTCACATCTTGCAGATATTGATTATTATAATTCTGAAGATCCTGCTCCGATTGATTAGTAGTATCATTCAAAGAGCCCGTAGCGGATTGAACGTTCGGAGAGACTAAGGCGGTAATTTTTGAAGTTACATTTTGAACCAAAGCAGTTAGAAAACTCGGGTTATCTGCAAGTGCTACACCAGCGGATACGACAACCATGAGAGCCGTCGTAATAGCAATTTTCTTTAAAGATAGCAATTCTCTTCATCTCCTTTTTATTATAATTACCTCATTAAATTACAGTAAAAAGGCTAGTTATTCAAGAAGATGTTAGTGGACATAGCACCAAGACTTACCAATAGAGATTTAAAACGTGAGTTTAAAAATATATTTTTGAATTATCGGCAATTTGTTTTTGTCATTAAGAAAATATTTGAATTAAATCACATAATTTTACCCTGTTATCCCATGCTTTGTGTGATTTAAAGATTAAAAATTTAAGAGCTTAAAGGCGTTGGTAATTTAATGAGTAAAATTATAGCAAAAAGATCAGGACAAACTGTGAACACTTAATGGGCGGGGTGCATAAGTTGAACTAAGAGAACGATGGCGATGGGATATAAAGCGAGGCACGGGGGAGTTGCGATGGGGGATGCTGAAATTCAGGCTCTCAAAGAAGATATTACGGAGATAAAAGGTGATGTCAAAGAAGTCAAAGATGCTGTTGCTCGCTTACATCTGCTTATGGTCGAAAACTATGTGACTAGAAAAGAGTTTGAGGCCTATAAGGAGCAGGAAATAAAAAGTCGTCGGTGGTGGGCAACCTTTGTAATTGGGGCTGCGACAGTTGCAATGACAATTATCGATGCGGTTAATCATTTTTTTAGCAGACTGATGACCAAGTGAATAAAAATATGGACCCCGCGGCAAGATAGCTGCCTGTATACAATATTAAGTATTAAAATAGCTAGACAGTTATAGAGAACGAAGTTATAATTGTAATACAGTTTTGTCGTTAGAAGTGAGCAAAGAGGCTCTAAAACGGCGTTCTTAGTGACGCCGTTTTAGAGCCTCTTTGCCATTACAGGCACATTAATTTAATTTTTTATGCAGGGAAGTAAATTTTAGGCAGGAGGCATAAATGATGACTCTTAACTCCGGGGATATCGCATTTGTTTTTTTATCGACCATCTTAGTATTTTTAATGACTCCAGGATTGGCGTTGTTTTATGGAGGGATGGTCAGAAAACGAAATGTTCTTTCAATAATGATGCAAAGTTTTGCCGCAATAGGACTGGTTACCGTTGTCTGGGTCGTATTTGGGTATTCCTTAGCCTTCGGTCCTGATCATGGGCATATTATTGGAGGCTTGGACTGGTTTGCTTTAAAAAATGTGGGGCTTACCCCTAACCCTGATTATGCACCTTCGATCCCGCATTTATTGTTCTTTATGTTTCAGTTAATGTTTGCCATTATTACTCCAGCGGTTGTCAGTGGCGCTACTGCAGAAAGAATGCGTTTCCCCGCTTTTCTCTTATTCATGTTCTTTTGGAGTACGTTCGTTTATATTCCTCTGGCCCATTGGGTTTGGGGAGTAGGGGGTTGGATGAGGAATCTCGGCGTCATGGACTTTGCCGGCGGAACAGTCGTAGAAATGGCGTCGGGAGTATCTGGTTTGGTTGCAGCCCTAATTATTGGAAAACGGCTGAAGGTTGGGTACGAGTTTAATATTCCCCATAACATGCCTAATGTTCTCTTGGGGGGAGGTTTATTGTGGTTCGGCTGGTTTGGTTTTAACGCCGGAGGGGCCATGGGTGCCAATGGACTGGCTGTTTTGGCATTGGTCACAACCCAAATAGCAGGAGCAGCCGGAATGATCGGCTGGGCGCTCTTGGAATGGTTCCATCGCCGTCAAATTACAGTTTTTGGAGCAATCAGCGGTATTATTGCGGCTTTAGTTGCTATTACGCCTGCTGCAGGATTTGTATCGACTGGGAGTTCTCTGCTGATTGGATTTGTCGCGGGAGGGGTTTGCTATTTAGGTGTTAGTGTACTTAAGGATAAGTTAGGTTACGATGATGCTCTCGACGTTTTTGGTATTCATGGTATTGGAGGCACATGGGGGACCCTGGCTACTGGAATTTTTGCAGATATGCGTCTTAATCCCCAAGGTCATAATGGTTTGCTTAATGGCGGCGGAATTCATCCTGTTCTCATTCAGCTGCTTGCGATAGCTGTCACTTATGCCTTTACTGGCGTTATGACATTTGTTATTTTAAAAGTGGTTGCTTTGTTCACGCCACTAAGGGCAACCGATGATGAACAAGTCAATGGTTTAGATTTAACTCAACATCGAGAAAATGCTTATCCTGATTTTGAACTTACAGAGAATGTTTATATTTGAGTTTAGGATAATAATCCCATTTAAATTTCCTAAATAGGTTCCCCAAAAAACTAAGTGGTTTCAAAAGGTTAGAGAGCCTCTTCGCCATGTTCACCTGTCCTGATCCGGATTGCATCAGCTACGTCGTAAACAAAGATTTTACCGTCGCCGAATTTGCCGGTTTTAGAAGATTCAACGATGGAAGAGATAACCTCATCAATCCTGGCTGAACTAACGATAACTTCAAGTTTTATTTTCGGCAAGAGCTTAGAGACAATTTCTTGACCGCGATAAATTTGGGTATACCCTTTTTGATTTCCAAATCCTGAGACATTAGAGACCGTCATCCCATTGATCCCTAGATCCGAAAGAGCTGTTTTAACATCATTTAGTTTTTCGGGCCGAATTATAGCTTCGATTTTTTTCATGATTATTGCCATTCCTTTCGCTTCGCTCAAGGCACAAAACGGAACGAAATCCGTTCATCTTGAGCGATTTTTTTGTATTCTAGTTACAGGGATACCAGTACACTACAAATCACGTGGAGGTGAGTGGGCAACTCTTTGCTGGAGTTACCGCATGATTATATGTGTAGATTGCCTTTCCAAGCACAAATAAGTGTCGCTTCGAGCACGCAGACTTATCTTTGTATAAACAACTCGTTTATTGCTGGGCAATCAGTCAATGCTGCCTATCCCTGTATTACCTTGAAGGGAGACGCTTATGGCTTTAAAAATTGTTTACCCAGTCTGTTGCGGAATCGACGTGCACAAAACCTTCGTGGTTACTTGTATTGCTTCCACCAACAACAAAGGCGTCACGACTTACAAACGCCATCGCTTTTCAACCTTTACCAAAGGACTGAATGAGCTGTCACAGTGGCTTTGTGAGCACGAATGCAAGGATGTTTGTATGGAATCGACCGGGAAATACTGGATTCCTGTGTTCAACATCTTGGAGCATTCCTGCAACATCACCCTGGCTCACCCGAAATACGTCAAGGCCATTCGCGGCAAGAAGACGGACAAAAAGGACGCCCAATGGATTGCCGACTTATTCAAGCATGATCTTGTCGCAGGGAGCTTTATGCCTCCCTTGCCGATTCGGCAGCTCCGTGACCTGATGCGCTACCGCTTCAAGCTGACAAACTTTTCGTCGAGCGAGAAAAATCGGCTCCAAAACAGCCTGACTGTTTCGAACATTCAGCTTGGAAATGTCGTTTCCGATACGTTCGGCAAAAGCTCTATGAATATTATCGATAAGCTGC